>CAZHYX010000385.1:0-2749 GCA_964536675.1 uncultured Flavobacteriaceae bacterium | reverse complement strand
TTCATCTGGTTTAGGTGTTTCCTGATAACCTTGCTCATTTTTTCATCGCCGAACGTCCGCCATCACCGGAGGGGATGAAGCGCAGCGGAATCCCCGTCCGTGTGCATGGCATTGTTGGGCGCCAGCAATGAAATCCGTCCCCATTCATTGCCCCTATCCGAGAGATCCGAGCCTGACCATTTAAAACGAAAATCTCACGGGTACAGGAGCGCTCTTTTTTGGTAATTTCGCTGCAAATAATCGACTCGAGCAACATCCAAGCATGGCAGTCCTAAAGCCTCAATTTCACGACTAATAATAGGTAGGCTGGCATGCATTTGCTCCAATTCATCAATTTCAACTGGTAACTGACTATGCACACATTGAAGCAATCCTAAATTAGAATATTCTCTGACCGTTGAGAGAACATCAAAGTCATTGCTAGCAATCAATCTGCAGTATTCATCATCAACTAGATACGGATAGTCAATAATTCTTGAGTATAAATTCAACACTTGGTCTTTTTGCGCAATATTACCACCCGGCATAATATGTAAGTTCTTGGCGGCTTCTTCTCGCTCATAAGTTGAGATTACGATATTTCCCTCGCTCTTCAGTCTGCGCATCCTCAAGAAGTGTTCAGGCCTCAAGAAAGAATGTCCACATATAAAATAAAACGGGCCATCAAAGCACCCTTGGAAATGGTAAGGTAACCCAGCCGTCCCCAATCCTTCATCTACGTTAAACGATATTTCTTGAAACAAACCTTTTATGCGTTTCAATTGTATATCCAAAAGACTGAAGTCGCTTTCTCTCTGCGAACAAAGCACTATCTTGGTAAATCCAGCAAGTTTAAGAACTAACAAATTCCAGAATATGATCGGTTCATGCTGGACCTCAATAAAAGATTTTGACGAATTAAGCCAAACCCCTGCACGCCTTAATCTTGAACCACTGCCACCTACTGTCACGAGAGCTTCAGTAGTCATTCCGGACTCTCACCTTTTGCGAAGTCGACAAACAAATTACGCGAAATAGTTACAAACTCCAAAATTATTCTTGGCCCAGAGACAAGCGTTTCTTGGAAGCATTTGAGAATAACCATGATAATCTTTATTTTCCTGCCCCTTTAAGGTATTGGGTAACGAAAGAGTAAGGAATGCGATCTCGATTGTAGATGATGTCATGACCTACACGGGAGAAACTTTGCTGACGAGACATTTCTTCAATTATATCGGGGAATACAGGCGAAGGCTTTAAGCTTATATACCTGCCGTCCGACATATGGAAATCGTAATATGGGCGAGATAGTGTATAAATGGGATGGATGTCAGAAATAACAAAAGTACTCCCCCCCTTCATCGAATCCATAATGCCAGAGATAACATCAACGTTGCCAATCGTTGTAAGCGCAAAACAGATCAGAACAATATCGGCGCGTTCTAGCTCTTTCTGCACATCTTCCCGATAACCTTCGTCCCGTAAATCACACAAAATAGCTCGCGATTCTATGGCGCTTTCTTCTAAATTTCTTTCAAATTGCTCCAGCATCCCGGCGGAGTAATCGACACCAGTCCACGATATGCGCATATCATGCAGGAAGGAACTCGCGATAATCTTCCCAGTACCACATCCAAGATCGGTTACAAAGACCTTGTGCTTGGATATTTCGACCAAGTGACGAACTATTCCGACTGTCTTTTGATGTGCCTTGTATCGCAACTCAGTATTCCTCTGATCGTATTGATACGCGACTTCTTCATAAAACTCGTTGCTGTCTTCAGTCGTGTATATTCGACTATAGACCTTTTCCCCTAAAGTGGCGGGGGGCGCATAAAGTATTTTAAATACTTCAAAGAATGCACTTTCTTCTAAGGGGCTAAGATCGATAGCATCTTGAGTTTTTAACTCAGATATACGGCCAACTACGTAATCAATGCATCTGTTGAAGCGAAGAACATCGTAGAAGTAATTGATTCGAAAATCTCTATGATTTGAAAGATTAACAAAGTCCCTAAGATCTTTCTCTCCTTTTTCACTATTTGTATCTATCCGATTGAGGAAGGCGAGTAGTTTCAAGAATGCTAGTTTTTCTACATTCGGAACTACTATGTGCGTACATTTTTTCCCTTGGTAGCTAAAAAGAACACTATCTTCTTTTAGGTAGTCCCAGTTTACGTAAAGATAAGCTTGTCTGTCTTGTATTTTTGGCCCAATAAAATAAACACGGCCTTGGCTTGAACGCGATTGAATTACATAGGCTGGACGCAAGTCGTCTTCATTGACATCAATGTTATCGTAATCACGTGACGGAAAAAGGCTATCGATTGCACCTGAGATTGTTGATTGGTCTATTACAAGATCAATATCTTTTGATAAACGTGTTGGACAGTATTGCTGTACCGCCATCCCGCCAATAAGCAAATAACGCTCATTCAGAAGATTGTCCAGTTTCAATATCGAGTGTTTCGCGTCGGACGAAGTAGTCTGTGCCATTTATCTAAAAAACTCCCGTATAGTGGAGGTGTTTGATAATATAATTATGGGATCTGGAAAGAGCCCTCTTCTTTTGTGTTTCATACTAAGTTCGCCGGCTTTCTGAGCGCTGGGTCATGAGCTAAAGTGCTGCCTCTGACTTGCATCACCTAGCCAAGTGAGATAATAACACCATTGAATTAGGTCTCGATCCCGTAGAGTCATTTGTTTGTTGCGCCCAACGTGCGGGTCAGCCGCACCAGGCCACTGACGTTAAAAAAACAAACCGCATTCT
>CAZHYX010000384.1:0-2750 GCA_964536675.1 uncultured Flavobacteriaceae bacterium | reverse complement strand
GAATCTTTAGATAAAGAAGCAAAAAGAATTGGTGTTACAAGACAGTCAATCATTAAAGTTTGGATAGCTGAACGGCTTAAAGAAGAAAGTCAACAATTACAAGCAAGTTAACAAAACCTCGTAACCAATAAATGCCCTAGCGGTCATTTATTGGCTAGAGTCAGTCGTTAGATCTAAAAAAGGATTCAAAAATGAAAAAATACTTATGGGTATTGTCTATTATATTTTTAGTTATCAGCTTAGGATGTTCCTCACATTCCGTAGCTAAAACAAACAATCTAAAAAGCAAAATGAATTTTGCTAAAAAAGAACTTGATATGATTTTTAAATATAGTGAAGGGTTTAATAAAGACACTCAACTTTCTATTGCTAAAATCCACAATGGAGAGATTAATTTTTATGGTGTTATCCGAAAGAACAACAGTATTGAAACTATTGATAATTATAACAAAGTCTTTAAAATTGGTTCACTTACCAAAATATTCACTTCTACACTTTTAGCTCGAATGATTATAGATGGAAAAGTAAATCTTAATGATGACATTCAAGATAATTTACAGATACAATTACACAATAATCCTAAAATAACCTATAAACAATTATCAACCCATACATCTGGATTACCATCTTTCCCAGAAGATTTTGTTGAAAGTTATTATAACTCTAATAATTTAGAAGATTATCTACAAAATACACTAGAATTTGCAAACAAACAAAATAAACTTAATTATTCAAATCTTGGTGTAGCCATTTTAGGTTACACAATCACTAATATTGAATACAAGTCTTATGAAGCACTTCTTCAAGAAAATATATTAGAAAAACTAAGTATGAATAACACAACGACACTAGAAAATAAAATCGAAAAAAAGTTGATTTTAGCTACTGATACAGATTATGCTATTGCACCTGCTATGGAAAGTGTTGGTGGTATTTTTTCATCTGTAGAAGATTTATCAAAATTCGCAATTGCTTCTTTTGATGAAACAAATGAAGCTTTAAAATTAACACAAAAAGAGACATTTTCTGATGGTTCTGTAAAAATGGGATTGGGTTGGGCTATTAATAATCCAGAATTTACTGAAACACTACACCACCATGACGGTTTAATAGGTGGATATATTTCCTCTATAGTTTTAGATATACAAAGTAAAAATGGTATCATTATATTCTCAAATCAATCTTCATTCGATGATATTGGTTTATTATCTATTGAATTGATGAAGTTAATGTATTAAATAAAATTATATATTTAGGATATCTAACAAGTACTAGGAGATAAATAAGTAGCCTTGCGGCGACTTATTTCTCAAGACAATCGTTCACATTGTAACTTTAAAGTGCAAACCCAACTATTTATCATGGATTAAAATATATGGTGAAATAGTTTGACTATTTTTAAAATTAAACTTTTTAAAAGTTTCAATGAATGGGAGTTATAATGAAGAAAATTATATTTTTAATAAGCTTAGGACTATCTAGCTTATTTGGAAAAACTGAGTTAGGGTATGTTGACTTATATGGAGAAATCCAAATAAATATGGTAATCGCGAACAAGTGCTTAGAGGAAGTGGCTTACACAAGAAGTTTAAAGGGGCAACAATGTGCAACATATGCAAAAGCAGTAAATACTGATGTTTACAGTAGATTATTATCAAGAAAGTTTTCTGATTTGAATTCTGAAAATACACATTGGACAGCAGAAGATTGGGTTATTCTAAAAAATCAAATGAAAAAATTAATCTATACATCTGATTTAATTAAACAATTTAAATAGCGAGTATAGAATGAAAAAAGTTATAATTTCAATCATAGTAATAGTTGTATTATTAGTAATTGTAGGAATGAATGCAGGTGAAACAGTTGATGAATTTCAACAAAGAACACAAGAACAGATAACAAACTTAACTAGAAGTGAAAAGTTACAAAAAATATACAAAGATGCACTAAAGCTTTCAGAACCAAAAGTATCTGGAGAACGACCAAATCTTGGTTTTTTTATTGATAAAGTAGCAGATGAGTTAGATGCAAATAATTACCCGATTGATGAATTAGTAAGCATTATGACATCAGAAGAGAATATTGATGCATTAGTTGAAGAAGGAATAGATAGAAAAGTAGCATTAGGTATATTAACTTACATGGCAATTATTTCGCCAATTGCTCAAGGACTTGAAGGAATGTCAATATACTATATGCCATACCAATTAGATGGCATTTCAAGCTTTGCAAATTTATGGGATCATATAAATAAATATGGTATAAAAGACAAAAAAGCTAAGAAAATATATGATAGACTACAAAAATCAAGATATGCTAAAAACTTTGATTTAGGACTATAAGGATAATTATGACAAAATATGAAAGAGCATCTCAATTGTGGCCATTGCTAGCAATGGCTTCTACAAATCGCCAAATTCTAACTTATGATTTAGTTTATCGACTTACTGGAATTCCAAGACCAGCAGTTGGTAAATTTCTACAACCTATTCAAGACTATTGCATAGCAAGAGAAATTCCACCACTTACATCAATTGTTGTAAGTGAAAAAACGGGATTACCTGGTAGCGGATTTAAAGGTGCAGAAAATGTACCATTATCTCATATTGAAGTTTTTAACTTCGATTGGCTTGATTGGGGATGCCCTGACATTGAAAAACTTAAAAATGTTTAAAAACACAACAAAACAGAGTAGCCAATAAATTACCTAGCGGAAATTTATCGGCTATCTTCGACCGTTATGTGTCTAT
>CAZHYX010000383.1:0-2753 GCA_964536675.1 uncultured Flavobacteriaceae bacterium | reverse complement strand
TGGTATTTTAAATGGTTCAATTAATGATGCAGAGTTTGAAACCTTACCTATATTTAATTTACAGGTGCCAAAGACTTTAGCAGGTGTTAGAGACAATGCAATTTTAAATCCAAAAAACACTTGGGATGACGAAGCTAAGTACAATGAAACTTTAAAAGAATTGGCTACTAAGTTTATTGAAAACTTTCATCGTTATGACGATAGAGGTTCAGAGTTTGATTGTTCTATTGCTGGACCTCAACTCTAAGTATGAAATATTATGAATGTCTTTTGACGTTCATTTTCTACATAAAGTAGTAAGCTTTACTACCATTCTTGAATGGACTTTTGATATTCCTCGTAACTGGGTCTTCTCATCGGATTTTGACCTTTTTGTAAAGTACTTACATCAGTAGAAGCTTTTGTTTCTAACTGGTTTGAAAATGGGTCTCGTTGTTGAATGTAAGCAGTTTTACATCCTAAGAATATTAGAATACTCATAAGTATGAGTATTTTATTTAGTTTTAACATTGTATTTCCTTGCTAGTAATATAGCACCTATGAAGGATGCCAGTATTTCCCTATTTTTTCTTATATTTTACTGAAAAAGTATTAAAAAATGTGTGGTTTATTTGATAGATGAAGCCTTTAACGCTTTTAAAGAGATTTATATTTGATATAGTGTTAAAACAAAGAAAAAGGAAATGGGATGAGTTTAAGATTAGAATTGTTTTTACTGATGAGTATGGCTGTATTGTTAGGATGTTCAGATGCTTCAAGCAGAAGAGATACCCCTTCTATAGCAAAGAGTGAAATTATAAATCTACCCTTAGACGTTAATATCACAGAGAAAAAAACAGAAAAAAAGATAGAAAAAAAATTTGATGAGAACATAAGTTTAATGATGAAGAAGTTAGAAGAAAAACAAAAAATATTGGAGTTGAGAAGTAATCTTGATGAAGAAAAACTAAAGAATTCCAATAAAGAGTTACTTCAAGAGCTACAAAAACTTAAATGGGATAAAGAAGTTTTCTTAGAAAAAGTTGAGTTTCAAAGTTTAAAAGAACAGAATAGTACTAATAATTTAGAATTAAAAACTTTAGAAGAAAGAAATAGAAAATTTATGTTGATTAGCATTTTGCAGGATGAGAGTCTAAAATATTCTCAAAAAGAACTTTTAAAAGAGTTGCAGAAACTTAGATGGGAGAAAGAGCTTTTGAGTGAAAAGTTTGAACTTCAAAAAATTAAAGATGAAAAAGAGAGTTATGAAAAGAAACAAAAACAACAAAAAGAGTTGGCGTTACTACAGCATAAGTCAAGTGTAGAAGAGGCAAAATCAATCTACTTGGAACATGAACTTAGCATGAAAAGGTCACTGGCAGAGTATAATAGAAGTAAAGTGGAAGGAGAAATAGCACTTTTAAAAGTTCAAAAAGAGAAGAGTAATTATGTTATTTCTCCTGTGAAGTATTTGAATAATCCTTTAAGTGATGACAATGAAACACTTACTATTTCAGATAGACGTATTGAGTTAAATGGCGTAATTTACGAAGAGACAGGAAGGATGGTGAGCAATCAAATTAATTATTTTAACAATAAAGATAGTAAAAAACCTATTTTCTTAGTTATAGATTACTCTGATGGTGGGTCAGTTTTGGCAGGAAGTCTTATTTTAAAATCGATAGAGAGTAGTAAAGCTCCTGTCTATGTTGTGCTAAAATCACATGCCGCTTCTATGGCAGCTGTCATTATTACAGTGGCAGAGCGATCATTTGCCTACCCACATGCAACTATGTTACATCATGAGATAAGAGGCTATGGAGGATACAACTCTTTTTCTCTAACAGAAGAAAAAGAACAATATGAGGACATGAAGAGAGCATGGAAAGTCTTTGCCTTGCCTATTTCAGAAAAAATGGGTATTGCTCTTGAAAAATATGAAGAGCTACTTTATGAACATTCTTCTAAAGGAAACTGGAAAGAGTATGCTCCCGAGGCACAAAAGCTTAAATGGGTAAATAATGTGGTCAGCAAAATAGTTGACCAATCAGTGTTAGTTAATCCTCTTTATCAAGAGGATACTGAAAGTAAGGGGAATGATGAGTATGAGGGTAAGCTTTCAAATAAAGGTAAGAAGAAACATTATTTACCAAAACTTCGACCAACAGATATGTACTTTATTTATAACCCAAGTGGATATTATGAGATGAGATAAATATATAATTTTATGAATTTGTGCTAGAAAATAATACTAGTATATTGGGAAAAATTTTGAAAGTTTATTTTAGAAGGAATTGAATGATTACTTTACTAATGATATTTTTGTTTCCTATTGGTCTCTATACTTACTTTTTTATAGAAAAAAAAACAAAAAAAGAGTATGCATCTGTATTTGATAATTTTAGAATACAGACACAGAATAATAGTAGGTTGACA
Source organism: uncultured Flavobacteriaceae bacterium (assembly GCA_964536675.1). Classification (GTDB taxonomy): domain Bacteria; phylum Bacteroidota; class Bacteroidia; order Flavobacteriales; family Flavobacteriaceae; genus Aureibaculum. The sequence continues at coordinate 338 of CAZHYX010000383.1, read as the reverse complement.
AATAAAGAAAAAGTTGCTCTTTTTGCGCAAATGCTTATACAAAATGATTATGAAATTACAAGTATAAATGAATCAATGGTTGTTGGAGAAAAAAAGATTTTGAGTTTGGCATTTATTTTTATGGGTTTGGGTATTTATATTGTGGGAGTAGTTTTTTATTTGGCTTATTATTTTTGGTTTCAAAAACCTCATAAGGTTGAGTTTAAATTTAGATAATTACTTCATATTTTTTCCTCTTAATATTTACGCTACAATAAGCTTTCTAAGGACAAGATATGAAAAGCCAATACTACTATGAAAAACCAACACCAATATTAGAATCTCTTTTTCATAAAGCA
>CAZHYX010000382.1:0-2766 GCA_964536675.1 uncultured Flavobacteriaceae bacterium | reverse complement strand
TACGCCCAGCCGCTGGCTGGCACAGTGTGCGCAGAATAGCTCGCTTTTTTGTGATTACCGAGTAGAAGTTATTCCCTACGGGCTGGACTTGAATCGTTACAAACCAATGGACAAGCAGGTGGTGCGGAAACTGCTTTCTTTGCCTCAGGATAAGAAGTTAATACTCTTTGGAGCGATGAGTAGCACCAGTGACCAACGCAAAGGTTCTCAGTTTTTACAACCAGCTTTACAGGAGTTAGCCGCTAATGGCTGGGCTGAAAAGGCGGAATTAATTGTATTTGGTGCTTCTAAACCGGAAAATCCACCGGATTTGGGCTTGAAGACTCACTATTCCGGGCATTTGCACGATGATATAAGTTTGGCCTTGCTTTATGCGGCGGCGGATGTGTTTGTTGCCCCATCTATTCAAGATAATTTGCCGAATACCGTTATGGAATCCTTGGCATGTGGGACGCCGTGCATAGCTTTTAATATCGGAGGAATGCCGGATATGATTGAACATCATAAAACCGGCTATTTAGCCGAACCATTTGAAACAGATGACCTTGCCCAAGGAATTGCCTGGGTTTTACAGGATGATAGCCGTTTAAAGCAACTGTCTTTTCAATCTCGTGAAAAAGTGAAAAAAGAGTTTGAACTTAACGCTATCGCTGGTAGATATTTGAAACTTTACAATGAAATTATGGATGAAGGAGATGAAAAGTTATGGATTATTAGTTGATAATTACTCTCATGCCTGCTTTTTATGTGATTTTTTAACAAAGTTGTTAATATTAATTTCTGCTTTACTCAAGAGATTTAGCAAAGATAAAATTAGATAAGTTGGAAAAAAGCTATTGAATGAACTTAAATTGAGATAAAGAAAATTTATTTTTAAAAAACCCTTGTATTATACGGACTTTACTGAAATATATAATTATAATTTGCTTTATGCTAAGTATCTTTATAAAAAAATTACAGTTATATAGAAAAAGCTGCTTTATTAGATCTATAAAATTATATTGATAGTTTCAGAACATATACAAACAATTGGTAGAGATATATTTGTAAAGATTGAAGGTTAATATTGAACTAAGTTTAATAGATAATGAATTTGGCAAAGAATTCAAGTATGGATTCTCAAAAACGATATTAATTCAAAATATTGAGTAAAACTATCAAATGATTACATCTAAACTACTATTGGATTGACTCAGTTAAAAAAGATTAAATAGCATAGTTAACTAACATCGTATATTCATAAGTAAAACAACAAGAGATTAAATCATGATTCCAACATCCAAAATATATATAGCAGGTCATCGCGGCATGGCAGGCTCAGCTATTCACCGTAACCTCGAAGCCAAAGGCTACACCAACCTCATAACCCGCACACACTCCGAGCTCGACCTCACCAACCAGCAGGCTGTCAACAACTTCTTCGAAACTGACAGGCCGGAATATATCTTCTTAGCCGCAGCAAAGGTGGGCGGAATCCTTGCAAACAGCACATATCCGGCAGAGTTCATCTACGAAAACATCATGATCGAAGTACTATAACTAAAACATATCTCTTTTAAATCCCATACATAAAAATCGGAAAAATCATATGCACAAAAAATATGGAATTTTATGCATAATTCACTTCAATTATAATTTGCAAACCAATGGTGAAAACATTGCCTCACATAACAAAAAATAAATCACTGAAAGTGTACATCATCATCCCAATCCACAATAACATAGCCGAGACCAGAAACTGCCTCAGTTGCATTCGTACTCAAACATATACTAACTACGAAGTTATTGTCATTGATGATGGTTCAACGGATAATTCCAGTGAAATCATCAGAAAAGAATATTCTGGGACTACAATCATACAGGGTGATGGAAACCTGTGGTGGGCAGGGGCACTGTATGAGGGGATTGAATATGTGTTAGAAAAAGCACAGCTAAACGACTATGTCTTGATATTAAACAACGATCTGATCTTCGATAAGAACTACATAACAAATTTGGTTGAATCAAGTGAAGAGAATCAAGGAGCAGTTGTAGGTTCATTGTGTAAATGCCAGAAGACTGGAGCAATAGTAGATTCTGGCGTTAAGATTGACTGGAAGAATTTAAAATTTAACCTGAAAGAAGTTGTAGATGATGGCGATAATTTGATTCGAAATATAGATGTACTATCTACCAGAGGTATACTTATTCCAGTAAATGTAATATCGGAAATAGGAAATTTTATCCCAGATAAATTGAGGCACTATCTTTCCGATTATGAATATACAATCCGAATGAAAAAGCGGGGATATACACTTTTAACATCAAAAAAAGCAATTGTATTTCTTAATTCTGAAGTAACAGGATTCCACTTAAATTGGAATAAGAAATATACATTGAAAGATATCTATTGGGCAGTATTTTCTATAAAGTCTTCTAGTAATTTGAAAGCATGGTTGGTTTTTATACATTTATGTTGCCCACTGCCCTACAAACCTTTATGCTATTGGAGAATAACATGTGGAAAAATGATAGGGATCATTAAAAAGTATTTATTAAATATCATCAGGTACTAACAAAAATTAAAAGAAGTTTTTTATAAAATCTATGAGTAAATCAAACTTAAAATCGAATCTTATGAAACTTATTAGATCTATTCGTAATAAACAAAAAAACAGAACAATTTGGAAAATATTCTTTGTTCTTGAACAATTACTTAATGGTGGTAAAAATAGAAAACATGTTATAACAGCAATTATGAAAGGACCTTCTAAGATTATAAGATTT
>CAZHYX010000381.1:0-2768 GCA_964536675.1 uncultured Flavobacteriaceae bacterium | reverse complement strand
GTTAGTAATAATAAAAATCAATGGATTAAGAGCTCTCTTTCTCATCAGTAACTATCACTAAAACGCAATGTATTTCGTTCTGGGACTAACCTCAGTGAGCACACAAGAAAAATAAAACAGATTCCTCCAATGGAGGTTAATCTTCAGACTGCTTCTTTTGGATAATGAGAGGTGACAAAAAATAAACACCGAAACATTTAAATCTATATCATCTTGAGCAACTTATTATAAGATTGCAAATATTCTGAATAATTCTTCTCAAAAACAATCATTTTTTTAGCCTCACTTTTTGAAATCATGTTCTTATTTACTGCCTTATTCAAAAATATAGATGCTTGGTCAAATTTTAAACATTGCAAACATATTTCTGCATTCTCTATATAATCAAGATTGTCATGTAGAAAAGTTGGTATAAAAGATATATCAACTTTTTTCAACTTTAATATTAGTATATTTTTAATTAATGAGACTAGTTTGTTTTTTAAAATATTATCATCAAATTTTAGCATTTGGGATATTGAAATAAAAAATTCATTTACAACATTAATGTCACAATAATGGTATCCAATTAATTTATTAGCCTGATCAATACCTAGGAGTTTCTTAAAAAATTTAAACCTCTTTTCTTTGTTTTTATGTTCAATAGCTTGTTGAAAAGCATTTAAAATTAACTCTAGTTCCCAACAAATCAATAAAGGTAATAAAACTTGTTCAGTTTTTTTATTAAGACTATGTTGAGAAATAAAAGAAAACCGTAGAAAAGATGTGTTATCAATCATATAATTATATGGAGAAGTTGCTGAAAACTTAACCGTATTTTCTTGCTTTGTTTTAAGGTCAATTAATTTTCTATTTACAATAAACTCATTTGTTAAAAAATTAAATATAATCCCTTTACTTATTAATAAACTAGTAAAATTATAATAATTTGATTCACTAGTATAATTAATCCCCAAAAAAATTGAATAAACAGAAGTTAATTCACATAAAAATTTATAAAATTTAGAATTTATATCAAATATAAATGGTGGAATCACATTGTTGTAATTAATATCTTCATTAATAAGGGAAGAATAACCTAGAGTAGTATTTAAAAAATACAGCTCATTTAAATTTATTTCGTTAAAACAGTGATCATTTGTTGAATAAATTTGTGGGTTGAAAACAACAAAACATTTAATATTAGTGGTTATTTTTATAATATAATTAAGACCTTCTAATAAAGCTATAATAAATCCTTTTGAATCATTCTCATGAATTGATTTATTATTAAGTATGTCAAAATATTTTTCTAAATTTATTTCGTTTAAATTAATGATTTTTACACCTAATTTATAGAAATAAACTTCATAGGATTCATTAAAATCTAGGCAGTAAGTATATATTATTATTTCATCATTTTTATTGCATCTTTTAAACGAGCTAATAGTCGCTAATAGATCTCCTATTTGTGAACTAAAATAAGGAATAAAAACCACATAAGAACTAATTTTATAAAGTTCATTTGTAATATTTTTTGTTACAATACTTGATTCTTTAGTTATTTCAAAAAAATCATTAATAGATGGCTCATAACTTTCGATGCTTTCCTTGATGTTTAAGTCCTTAATAAAACTATCTTTAAAAAAAGGTAAGCTTTTTTGTGATTGTAATTTATTAAACAATTCAACCTTATATTCAGAAGTTGATAAACCTTTACTCATCCCAGTATTATCTCCCTCACGATAGGTATAAATTAATGACGGTATATGTCTAACTGAGATAAATTCACATTGTTCTAAGACAGGAACCATAACTGATATGTCAGTACCTACATGAGGATAAAAGTTATCAACTTTACAATCAATTTTTAAAGTTCCCCTTAGCAATTTGGCTTTAAATGTTCTTAAATGTAAAGCACTCCAAAAACTATGCTTAAAAGTTTTATTTTTAAAGTGTTTTTCAGAATATGGACGAAATATTCTTGAAGAAACATTTTTATTATCAGCTATAAACTGATCTAAATTGAACTCTCGAAACGGCGTAAAACTACCATTAAGTTTAAACTTTGAACATGTCCCATAAGTACAAAGTATTCTTTCGTCTTGAGCATAAACATTTGCAATAGTTTTCAAAGAATTAGGTGAAGAAAGCAGATCGTCTCCATCAAGATGAACTATGACTTCTTCTTCGCCAGGATTTGCTACATATAAAGCAATTAATCTAGCAAGATAAGGTCGAACTTTTTTATGTGTTTTAACATAAATTATATTATTTTGTGTAACTTGAGGATGATTAAATACAATATCACTATATTCTTCTTTGTTCGAAGTGTCATCGACTAATACTAAATCCCAATTCTTATAATTTTGGTCAAATAGTGATGCCATGCATATTTCTAAGAATTCAGAATCACCGAATGGACATACAATAATTAATTTTGGACTATGGTTTTTCCGTTTATGATAAAAAACATGACCTTTATCATATAGTGCTTGTAAAAATTGCTTTCTTTTATCAAAATGCTGATCCTTACGGCGTTTCCACAAAGCATGTTTATCTCCACCCAATTCAGGTTTTAAATTACCGAGAAAGTCATGATATTTTGGGTCTTGTCTTGCAACGAATGTCTTTATATTACCATTTGATAATAACGTAGTAGCAAGATGGATATCATCATATGTGTGCTGCAAATCTCCATATCGTTTATTTTCAACAATAAACGAAATCCATTCTTTTTTAATTAAATAACTATTTTTATGTTTTTTATGAGTAAAATGGATAACAAA
>CAZHYX010000380.1:0-2836 GCA_964536675.1 uncultured Flavobacteriaceae bacterium | reverse complement strand
GGTGGTAAGAGCTTTTTTAATATTGCTTCTTTACGTTCTGTTGAATATGCCATCTGCTTAGTCCTGCTCGCTCCATTTGTTTGTGAATTTTAGGGGGCAAACTATCCTGACACAAGGGGGAGGGTTAAGTTGCTAAACCATATTAACAACAGTTTTTAAAGAACCTCCTTCTCCTTCTTACGGCCAGGTTCAAAATAAGAGATAAAACATAATATTTTTATTCTATCCTGCATAAAAACCATTTCCATGATTAATAACATTCATAATAAAGCCAAAAGAAGTATAAGCAAAATATAAACTTGTCAACAAGACACCTACATTAACGCCTCTATTTACTTGCAAAGCGTAATATAAAAACACAAAATAAGCAAATAAATTAACTCTTTCGCCTCCAAATAACATTACAGCTATAAACAAAGGAATAAAAATAAAAAATGTTTCTTGCTTTTTTCTTGAATAATAAATAGCCATTAAGAAAAAAACCATTATACGTAAGTAATCAAGTAAAACAGATAATTCAAAATGGGCAAAAAACTTTACTTGTACTTGATTCCAAATAATAAAAAATGTTATTAAAACTAATATTAAAATATAAATTATTTGTTTAGATGCCCTACCTGTTTTAACAGTATATCTAAACTCATTAACCATCCAATTTAATAAAATACCTGAATATAAAATAGCAATTTGGATATGAGATACAACGCTTAAAAAGCTAAATGCCATAAAAATTTTTATTCTATCAGCATAATACATTGATATTAAAAAAAACAATATTCCAAACTTTAATCTTTCAGCAGAAAGAAATAAAACCCATAAATAAAAATTAGATACAACAAATAAAGCCGTAATTACTAAATAAACTTTTTTCTTATCAAAATTCAAAATTACAAATAATGCTAATAATGCATTAAAAAAGGCTATAAAAATATCCTTTTCAATAAATCTAGAAGCTACCCATGAAAAAAAAAAATGGGTTAATTCATAAGAAGATAAACTTAAATTATAAAAAGCAAAAGCCTGAATAAGATCAAGATTTGATAATTCTAAATAAACACGACGATAATGAACTTGATCTCCTTCAGTATAAAAGGCACCTAAAACTAAGCTTGCAACAAAAACAAATAAAATCAAAAGCAACCTAGGTATTACAAGTATATATGAATGCTTCATAGGGCACTGTAAACCATAAATTCAGATATATCCCTAACTTTATTTTTGAATAATTTAGGTTTCTTTTTATACCATTCCTTCGATTTTAGTACAGCAGTTAAAAGTTCGCTGTTACGTCGTGAAAGATGATAGTTATAAATGTTAATGTAACTTGTCACTGTGCCCCTACCCCAAAAATTAATATATTTTTCATAAAATTTAATTCCATTATTCTTTAAACGGCTTTACTTTTACGATTAAATACATCAATACTTTTATTGATTCTTTTTTATAAATAAAAATTGCAGCCAATAACATTAAAAAATAAAAAACCATAATCTTAAGTTTTTCAACAAAAATAATATTTATCAACACACTTATAATAACAAAAACAATTATAAGAATGTACATTCTCCACCGCTCAAAGCTTACCCAAACCATTGAGCTGGCTTCAGTTCTAATAACAAAAAACACAAAAAATGCAACTGCTGAAGATATTGCCGCTCCTCCTGCTCCATATATAGGTATTAGCCACCAGTTTCCAACTAAATTAACACTTAGCGCAACAATGGCTGCTAGCATTGCATAAATAGTTTTTCTTTTTATGCCTATACCAACACCTGTTGCTTCTGAAAGAGTGTATAAAAGTGGGTATGCCATCGCAGCAAGCAGAATATATTGTACTTGTTCATATTTAGGAGGAAGTATGTAAGTAACAACCCATGAAAACATACCTGCTAAAGACCAAATAACTAGTACTGCTAAGGTTACATAATCTATAACATTTTTTGTTTTTTGCGGATCAATTCCTTCTGCTGCCCACTTATAAACTATAGGCACCCAAATAGTTGAAAAAATAGCTTGAAACACTAGAGCTGCAGCAGCAAAACTTATCGCTACTGAATAAATACCTAATTCTTCAAAAGAATATAAACTTCTTAAGAAAATCTTATCCATTGCTGTAAGACCCCAAAAAGCCATACCGCCACCAATTAAAGGTATTCCAAATCTAATCATTTGTTTTTGCTTAGTTCTATCTATAGTACTACTAAGTGCAGGAACCCAATCTTTACGGGTGTTCCAAGCAAATAGAATAAATACAACTAGTAAAGCTAGTAGATTAGCTAAAATTAATTTTTTAAAGTCAGCTTCAACCGCCCACCATAAATAGCCTAAAATAATTAGTAAAAAAAGAGCTTTTGGCAACACTTGACTTATAGAAAAAGCTAAGCCGCGTTCTTGCATTCGTAAGATTAAACTTAAAAATCGGGAAAAAAAACTTAATAAAACTGAAGCTAATAATAAAACCGTAAAAAAAACAGAATCAATGCCAAATAGTAAAAACGAAAGTGACCAAGGAACAAAAAGTGAAACAATTAAGACTAAAGACAAAATTGCTAACCCTGGTAGAATTACCGCTCTTAACAAAGAGCTTTTATCATCAACCTCGTGATATTCTCTAACATATGCTTGATCAAGACCTAAGCTAAATAGTAACAAAGAAAAACTTATAGTTACCTGTAGCATAACAAGGCGCCCAATATCTTCAGGTGGAAAAATCCATGTCATAACGGGAATGGTTATTAAACCGATTACCGCTGCACCAATAGGACCTATTGAGAAATGAAGAATTTTTTTAGTGTTCAACTAAAAAACTCCAAAATAGTCTTATAACTTTTTTCAC
>CAZHYX010000379.1:0-2849 GCA_964536675.1 uncultured Flavobacteriaceae bacterium | reverse complement strand
AACAAATCATTATTGGTTTGATATGAATAGAGATTGGTTGGTATCACAATTACCTGAATCTCAAGCACGTATTAAAAGTTTTCATCAATGGAAACCAAATGTCTTAACCGACCATCATGAAATGGGTACCAATGCTACTTTCTTTTTTCAACCGGGAATTCCATCAAGAACACATCCGTTAACCCCTAAATTGAACCAAGAATTAACTGGTAAAATAGGTAAATATCATGCAGAAGCTTTAGATAACATCGGTTCATTATATTATACAGAAGAAAGTTTTGATGACTTTTATTATGGTAAAGGCTCTACCTTTCCTGATATTAATGGAGGTATTGGTATTCTGTTTGAACAAGCAAGTGCCAGAGGTCATGCCCAACAAAGTGATAATGGTATTCTAACATTTCCTTTTGCCATTCGTAATCAATTTATTACAGCTTTATCAACTCAAAAAGCAGGTAAAAATATGAGGGCTGAATTGTTAGAATATCAGCGTAATTTTTATAAGAATACACAAAGAGAAGTCTCTAAAGATAAAAACAAAGCTATTGTCTTTGGCGATGCTGCCGATAGAACCAAAACCTACCAATTTGCAGCAATGTTGAAACGACAACATATTATGTTTAACAAACTCAGAACTATTATAAAAGTAAATGGCAATCATTTTTCACCAGATGATAGTTATATTATTCCAGCTAATCAACCAAATTACAGAATGATAAAAGCAATGTTTGAAAAACGGACAACATTTAAAGATAGTCTATTTTATGATGTTTCTGCTTGGACATTGCCATTGGCTTTTGGTTTAAATTATGGGTATGTGTCAAATACTACTGCGATAGGCGAAGTAATTACTTCGCTTAAATTGCCCGAAGGAAAAGTAGATGCTAAAAGTAATTACGCATATCTATTTGAATGGGATGATTATAATTCACCCGGTACCTTATATAAAATATTAAAAAAGGGTTTACGGGTCAAAGTTGCTATGAAGCCTTTTATTCTTAGCGGAAAAAATTATGACTATGGTACTATTATGATTCCGGCTCAAAATCAAAAAATAACTGCCAATGAAGTTTATAATATATTAACAAAAGTAGCTGAAAAAACAGGTGTAAATATTGATGCTGCTAATACCGGATTAACTGAAGGAATTGACCTAGGAAGTTCGAATTTTAGAGCCCTAAAAAAACCTGCCATTGCCGTTATAGTTGGTGATGGTATTACTTCTTATGATGCTGGCGAAATTTGGCATTTATTAGATACAAGATATAAAATTCCAGTCACCAAATTAGATACTAGAAACTTAAGCAAAAACAATTTAAGTAAATACACAACTATTATTATACCAAATTCTAATGGCAGTGCTTTAAACAATGCTACTGAAAATTTGAAAACCTTTGTTCAAAATGGAGGTACTATTATTGGTTATAGAAATAGTTTAAAATGGTTAAACACTAATAAGTTTATAAAATTAAACTTTAAAAAATCAAAGCCTAAAGGTAAAAATATAGCTTTTGATCAACGTCAAGACTTCAGAGGTGCACAAGTAATAGGTGGCGCAATTTTTGAAGCAAATATAGACCGAAGTCACCCTATAAATTTTGGATACAATAATGACAAGTTGGCTTTATTTCGAAATACAACTGTATTCATAAAAACTGATAGTATTAGTAATTATAAATACCCTATACGGTACACTAAAAATCCATTATTAAGTGGTTATACCTCTAAGGAAAACTTAAAAACCATACGTGAAACTATTCCATTTAAAACAGCTAAACTGGGCAAAGGAAAAGTCATTGTATTTACTGATAATACTAATTTTAGAGCTTTTTGGTATGGCACTAATAAATTGATGATGAATGCTATTTACTTTGGGAAGTTTATGTAAAGTTATTTAGATCTATCAGGTTTCTAAAAACCTGATAGATCTAAAAATTTAATAATATAAGTATTTAATCTATCCTAAAACTTCCTGTACTTTATCAGCAGCTTCTTGAAACTCAGTAGCAGAAATAATCTCCATACCACTATTATCAATCAACTCTTTTGCTTCTTTAGCATTGGTACCTTGTAAACGCACAATAATTGGTACATTTATAGCATCACCCATATTGGTATAAGCATCAACAATACCTTGAGCTACCCTATCACAGCGTACAATACCTCCAAAAATATTTACTAAAATTGCTTTGACATTAGTATCTTTTAAGATAATTCTAAAGGCAGTTTCTACACGTTTTGCATCTGCAGTACCACCAACATCTAAAAAGTTTGCCGGCTCACCTCCTGCTTGTTTAATTAAATCCATAGTACTCATTGCCAATCCTGCCCCATTAACCATACAACCTACATTTCCTTCAAGGTCAACATAATTCAATCCTGCAGCTTTAGCTTCAACTTCAATGGGATTTTCTTCACGTAAATCGCGCATTTCAGCATAGTCTTTATGTCTAAATAAAGCATTATCATCTAAAGTAACCTTAGCATCAACTGCCATAATTTTATCATCAGAGGTCTTTAATACAGGGTTAATCTCAAACATTGAAGAGTCAGATTTTATAAATGCTGTATACAAAGCTGAAACAAACTTTACCATTTCTTTCAAAGCACCTCCTGATAATCCTAAATTAAAGGCTATTTTTCGTGCTTGAAAAGGTAATAAACCAATTAATGGATCAATTTCTTCTGTAAAAATCAAATGAGGTGTTTCTTCAGCAACCGCTTCAATATCCATACCACCTTCAGTAGAATACATGACCATGTTCTTACCGGTTTCTCGATTTAACAAGACAGACATATAATACTCTTCAGGTTCATTATCACCAGGATAATAAACATCTTCAGCAATC
>CAZHYX010000378.1:0-2868 GCA_964536675.1 uncultured Flavobacteriaceae bacterium | reverse complement strand
ATGATTGTGGCATGATTTCAATTTTACCATAAATAATTATTGGGAAACTTCAGTAGATTAATAGACTTTGTTAAATGAGGATAGTCTATCTATTTTTTCTGGAGATTAATTATGAACCGAATATTTTATCCCCCTCTGCTTTTTTATGACACTTGTCTAATAGTTATTCAGGAAATGTTTATTATGCAAAATTTAAGAAATTAGTTTTTTAGATTTGTAACATAATTTACGATTTACTTCGCAGATTCTATCTTCTCAATTTTTTGATGTGTGAAAACCATTCTGCAGACTAGAAAATGACTTTTCTAATCATCTTTAAATCAGTGAGAACGTCATTAATTTTTGCTAGCCTAAATTCTATTTGTTTTTTTGTTAAATTTGTTTCTAATGTAGATAAAATTTGAAGCGTTTTTTGGTTTCGTTTTAGGCGAAATTTTTGATATCCTTCACTCGGATAATGTACCCATTGGCGAAAAAAAATAGCTAATTGTTTTGGTTTTTTTAAAGCCGAAACCTTTTGAAAAAATTGTATTCTATTTTGGGTGATAATATTAGAATCACTTCGGAGGTTTTGCTGGTTTTTCCGAGTAAGCTGAAAAATCTTAACGGTTTGTTCCTCAGTTAAATCACCGACTAACTTTTTAAACCCCTCAAGCATGGTTTGTTGATATTCTGCAAACTGTTCCGGAAACTCGGTCTTTGAGCTAAAAGCTGGCTTATAGCGCTCTTGATGTTTATCTCGAAGTTGTTTCTGCAAATATTTGAGTTGTTGCGGAGATAAGTTGATGAATAGCCACGCACAGTCATCGGCGATACGATCGATAATGCTGTACCAAATCTCCCCTATTTTTTGTTGAATAAAAAGGAATTGTTGATTACTAAGAGGTTCCTTCTGGTTTTTCAAGTGCTCTAATTCGGTTATCAGCTGAGTAATTACATGTTGTTGTGCCCATTTTAGATGGGATATCACTTTGGGTCTAAGCAGCTCAATTTGCGGGTCTGTCAGATCAAAGTATTCCTCCATTTGCATCAACACCAGACTGTCCAGATTGGTGAAAATAGCCGATTTGAAATATTGGCATCCAGAGGAGAAGGAGATTAATATGCTTAATATAACAAGGGTTCTAAAGAATAATGAACGCATAAATCAGAAATAATGGAAGATAAGTTTACTTTATGGTAGCTGGGTGCTGCATTAACATTGGTCTAACCGGGTGTTGAGTAGAGCTAACTATAGTTCACAATGTTGAATATAAGACTCGGTTGGAAAATACTGACAAGTCTACTTTACACCAAGTATCAATCAAAATTGTTAAGCTGCTAGACGTCTGTCCGGGAATAGAAAGGATCGGAGAGATATACTTAGCGCCGTTACGGATGCGGATTTCTAGCTACTGATTTTAGCCGATAACTGCTTTGCTGAAAAAATTGCGTAGCTAGAGCTAGCTATGCATCCGTTTCAGCATCTTGTTCAAAACAAAAATCAACGCACTATAAATTCCGTATCCGTAACCGCGCGAAGTATAGTTATTCAAATCATTTTCTCTAAAGCTTAGATCTATTGAATAGTATTTGTGATTAATTCTACTTTGTCAGATTACTAATGTAGGGTGCGTTGTACGCACCCTACGGAAATACGTTTGAATAACCATCGATCTAAAGTGACAAAGTAGAATTAACTAATTTTTTCAAGATTGGTTTTTAAAATTATATACCTGTTTTTTTAACAATTTCAAGTCTTCTTCTGTTCCGTCATTTTGATAACGTAATTTTATGAAAACTGCTGTGATTTTATTAACGTTATTGGCAAGATCAGGCCGCTGTTTTTGGATTCGAGTGGAAAAATTTTGTGCTGTTTCACTCATTTCTTTATGAAAGCCCAGGTTGGCTAATTTTTTACAAAACTGTTGATACAGCAATAATACTTTATCCGGTTTTTGTTTTTTATTTTTTAAAATAGTCCAGCTTAAAAATGCTGTAATGATAGCGATACAAGCTATCAACCAGTAGACCATGGATTTAATATCATGTATTCCTAGTGAGGATAGAAATTTAGATTGATTATCGCTGGTATAGTTAATGACCCAGCGTTGCCAGCTATAGTCAACACTTCCCCATAACTGTCGGGCTTTCTTCATCCAGGACAGGGTTTGACTGGAATTAAACTGGATGGGAGAAAAATTAGCAGCTGAAGCAATTTGCAGATCGATATTCACATCTTGTTCAATCCGTTCGGGTGCAATAGCTGCGGTTGGATCAAACCGTGTCCAGCCTTTATTTTTCAACCAGACTTCTGTCCAGGCGTGCGCGTTAGCCTGTCTTATCTCTAAAAAGTTTCCTGATTTATTCAGCTCGCCTCCCTGATAGCCTCCAACGACTCTGGCTGGAATATTTGCAACACGCATTAAATAAACAAAAGCCGTCGCATAGTGACTGCAAAAACCATAGCGAGTCTCAAATAAAAAAGTTTCGATGGGGTTCTCTTCCATTAAGGGAGGCATTAAAGTGTAGTAAAATTTTTCATTTTTAAAATGATCGAGGAGGGACTTGATAAAAATTTCTGCTGATTGGTCAAATCCATGAAGTTGGGTCACGAGTTGTCTGATTTTATCGGAAGGTTCGGCTGGTAATTGCAGATTATAACTGAGTTCAGTTTTTGTTATATAGCCGGTGTTATAACGTGGATAAGAAGTGATTTTGTAATCTGAACGTACATTGGAATCCCCATTATTTATCAGTTGATACAGTGCTTTTTTTTCAACAGACCGGGGAAACGAAGCAGCCATATCTAAGGCTAATACCCAATTTTTATCGTGAGGTTCCATCATTAAAGTATATTGATAAGGTTTACCTAAATATGAAGGTTTA
>CAZHYX010000377.1:0-2877 GCA_964536675.1 uncultured Flavobacteriaceae bacterium | reverse complement strand
ATTTACGATAGACTTGATAATATTCTTCTAAATGTTTTATGTGGTAATTGCTCATCTAGTATTATGATATAGTTTAGAATTACTAAACTACTAAAATTGAAATGATTTTTAATCTTTATTTTTACCTACTGTATAAAAATATCGACTGAATGCAAAAAATGGATACTCTTTACTTATTAAAAAAAGAATTTTCTTCATCAGTCAACAATCTTGAATGAATAATAAAACGTACTCCGAGAGGAATCTCAAGTGAAAAGCTTGAGCCTCTTCCTACCGTAACATCAACAGTTAAGTGTGTGTGCTTCCAATATTCAAATTGATCTTGATTCATATAATAATTTACATCATCTAACTGACCTAATAAAATATCGCTATCATCAAGATACATATCTCCTTCTTCAAAAACCATTGGTGAAGAACCATCGCAACAACCTCCACTTTGATGAAATATTAAATCGCCATGTTTTGCTTTCAATTGATTTAAAATTTCAATCGCTTTGTCTGTTATTGCTACTCTCTCAAATTTCATATTCAAAGATATTAAAAAAGGCTAATCAAATTAATTAGTCAGCCTTTAATTCTATTAAAAGAAGCCTAATTTATTCTTGTCATAAGAAATCAACATATTTTTTGTTTGACGATAATGATTCATCATCATTAAGTGATTTTCACGTCCGAAACCAGATTTTTTATAACCTCCAAATGGCGCATGGGCAGGGTAAGCATGGAAGCAATTTACCCAAACTCGACCTGCTTTTATAACTCTTGGTATTTGATATAATTGATGAGCATCTCTAGTCCAAACACCTGCTCCTAATCCGTAAAGCGTATCGTTGGCAATTTCAATAGCCTCGGCTTCATCTTTGAATTTACATACAGAAAGAACGGGACCAAAAATCTCTTCTTGAAAAACACGCATTTTATTATGACCTTCTAAAATAGTAGGTTGAATATAAAATCCATTAGCTAGATTACCATCTAATTTACAAGCTTCTCCTCCTGCCAGCACTTTTGCTCCTTCTTCTTTACCAATTTTAATATAAGAAAGTATTTTTTCGTACTGGTCATTTGAACATTGTGCGCCAACCATTGTATTTACGTCATACGGATTTGCTTGAATTGCAGCATTAGTTCTTGCAATTACTTTTTCTAGAAATGCATCATAAATATCTTCTTGTATTAACAATCTTGAAGGGCAAGTACAAACTTCACCTTGATTGAATGCAAATAAAACAGCACCTTCAATTGCTTTATCTAAAAAGGCATCATCTGCATCCATCACAGAATTAAAGAAAATGTTTGGTGATTTACCACCTAATTCCATGGTTACAGGGTTTAAGTTTTTAGATGCATATTGCATAATTAATTGACCTGTTGTGGTTTCTCCTGTAAAAGCTACTTTGTCAACACCAGAATGAGATGCTAAAGGTTTTCCTGCTTCCGGACCAAAACCATGAATAATATTGATAACACCTGGAGGAAATACATCGGCAATTTTCTCCATTAATAAGGTTGCTGTTGATGGTGTTTGTTCTGCAGGTTTTAAAACGACACAGTTACCTGCTGCTAGTGCCGGAGGTAATTTCCAAGACAACATTAATAGTGGGAAATTCCAAGGAATAATTTGTGCGACTACTCCAAGAGGTTCTTTGATGTTCATTGAAAGTGTATTTGCATCCAACTCGGTTGCAGAGCCTTCTTCTGCTCTAATAACTGCTGCAAAATAACGCCAATGGTCAACTGATAAAGGCATATCTGCATTTAAGGTTTCTCTAATTGGTTTACCGTTATCACACGTTTCTACCAAAGCAAATTCTTCTAAATTGGCTTCAATAATATCTGCTACTTTGTTTAAAAGTGCTGCTCTTTCAGTTACTGAAGTATTTCCCCAAGCATCTTTTGCTGCATTTGCTGCTGCAACAGCATTGTCAACATCTTCTTTTTGTGAACGTGCATATTTTGCGATAAGTGAATTGTCAATTGGAGAAGTATTATCAAAATACTCACCCCCAACAGGATTAACGAATTTTCCATTAATAAAATTTCCGTACTTTTCTTTAAATTGTGGTTTTGAATAAGCCATAATGTAGTTGTTTTTTAAAAGTTAATTATTTATTATAATTCTTAATGCTCATGTGCTTCATCAGCACCAGATGGAATTCTTATATTATCTACAATTTCTTGTACTTCTTTTGGAGGTTCAGGTGTAAATGATGAAATTACTATTGAAACTATAAAATTTACAAACATTGCTACGGTACCAAAACCTTCAGGTGAAATGCCAAACCACCAATCATTTTTAGTGCCACCTCCAAACCAATCGAATTTGAATTTCATCATATAGAAAAGCATTAAGATTATACCGACGACCATTCCGGCAATAGCTCCTTCTTTGTTCATACGTTTGTAGAAAATACCCAATACAATTGCAGGGAAGAAGGAAGCTGCAGCTAGCCCAAAGGCGAGTGCGACTGTTGCGGCGACAAAGTCAGGCGGATTGATACCAAAATAACCAGCTATAACAACTGCAACTACAGCTGATAATCTAGCAGCTACTAATTCACCTTTATCTGAAATATTGGGATTGATTATCTTCTTGATAATATCATGAGATACTGATGATGAAATTACCAATAACAGTCCTGCAGCAGTTGATAAAGCAGCAGCTAAACCACCTGCTGCAACTAGTGCAATTACCCAATTTGGTAAACGTGCTATTTCTGGGTTTGCCAACACCATAATATCTTTATCTATAGTCAATTCATTTGTTGATGTATCAGCTACATATTGTACTTTTCCATCCTTATTTTTATCATCAAATTTTATCAAACCTGTAGCTTCCCAATTTGAGAACCATTCAGGTAGATCTTCATATTT
>CAZHYX010000376.1:0-2896 GCA_964536675.1 uncultured Flavobacteriaceae bacterium | reverse complement strand
GACAAAAAGATATGATGAGGGTTTAGAACGGCTCGCCACTTTTCAAAAAGAAAAGATCGTGAGTTATATTACTGGTCGTGGTTGGGATCAAAATGATTGGGAAGTAAAGGAATTTCCAACAAAAGAAAAACTAGATGTTTTATTTCCTAATACTCCTGTAGCGATTTCACGAATTGACGGACATGCATTATTGGTAAACCAAGCGGCAATTGATTTATCAGGAATAACAACTAACACACCTTTTTCTGGTGGAGATATTCTTAAAAAGGATGGAAAGTTAACAGGTGTTATAATTGATAGTCCGATGGATTTGATTTTTGCTAAAATACCAGAACCAACCTTAAGGGAATCTGTTCAGGCATTGAAAGATGCCGAAAAAATATGTTTTGAATTGGGTTTAACAACTGTTGATGATGCTGGATTAGATAGACAAACTATTGAATTGATCGATAGTTTACAACAAGTAGGTGAATTAAAAATGCGCATATATGCAATGGTTTCTGCTGATGAGCAAAATTTAGATTATTATTTAGAAAAAGGAATTAGTAAAACCAATCGATTAAATATTCGTTCTTTTAAATTTTATGGAGATGGCGCGTTGGGTTCACGAGGTGCAGCTATGCGAAAACCCTATAGTGACAAACCAAATCATTTTGGAGCTATGATCTTTGATACAGAGACCATACAAAATACTGCAAAACGTATTGCTGATTCAGAATTTCAAATGAATACACATGCTATTGGCGATTCTGCCAATCATACTTTACTACAAACTTATAAAGAAGTGTTAAAAGATAAAAAGGATAAACGTTGGCGAATTGAACATGCACAAATTGTTTCACCGGAAGATTTTGAATTTTTTAAAAATATCATTCCGTCTATTCAACCAACACATGCAACTTCTGATATGTATTGGGCTGAAGATCGTGTAGGTTCTGAACGCATAAAAGGCGGTTATGCTTATAAAGATTTATTAAACAAATATGGCAAAGTAGCATTGGGTACTGATTTTCCTGTAGAAAAAGTGAATCCGATGTTGACTTTTTACGCGGCTGTTGCCAGAAAAGATCTGAATAATTATCCTGAAAATGGTTATCAAATGGAAAATGCATTGTCACGTGAAGAAACCCTAAAAGGAATGACCATTTGGGCCGCCTATTCTAATTTTGAAGAAAACGAAAAAGGAAGTATTGAAGTTGGTAAGTTTGCTGACTTTATCATTTTAGATCAAAACATTATGGAAGTTGAGATTAATGTGGTTCCAAAAACCAATGTGTTACAAACTTTTGTTAATGGTGAGAAAGTAAACTAAATTGTAAGGAAATAACTATTTTAGATACTATTATAAGCAAAAGTGATTTAGCTATGTTATATTTGGCAAAATAATTGTTTATTTTTGCATAGTTAAAATAAGATTACAAATTAAATAAAAAATAATATGGCATTAGAAGTTACAGATGCTACTTTTGACGAAGTAGTATTAAAATCAGATAAACCTGTTTTAGTAGATTTTTGGGCAGCATGGTGTGGCCCTTGTAGAATGTTGACTCCAATTGTAGAGGAATTAAACAACGATTTTGAAGGAAAAGCAGTTATTACTAAAGTAGATGTAGATGCAAATCAAGAATTTGCTGCAAAATACGGTGTAAGAAATATACCAACTGTTTTGATTTTTAAAAATGGCGAAGTAGTTGATAAGCAAGTAGGTGTTGCCCCAAAAGCAACGTATACTGAAAAACTAGAAGCGTTAGTCTAAAAAATCTGATTATTAAAGATATTTTAAGGTTTGATTCCGATTCCGATAACTATCGGGTTTGAGTCGAACTTTTTTTATAACCCGTTTTTATCTAAATGGCTATTCACGAAACAAAAAACATGTTCGGTATCAAAAACTTAGAGCTACTTGCTAATCAAATAGTTGAAGGTTTTATTACCGGACTTCATAAAAGTCCGTTTCACGGATTTTCAGTTGAATTTGCCGAACACCGTCTGTATAATAAAGGTGAAAGTACCAAGCATATTGATTGGAAACTATATGCTAAAACAGACAAACTCTTTATCAAACGTTATGAAGAGGAAACCAATTTGAGATGTCATATCATTTTAGATAATTCCGCATCAATGCATTATCCTTTACAGAAAAAGCCCTCTATAGAAAATTTAAATAAAATAGGTTTTTCTGTAATTGCTTCCGCAGCTTTATTGGAGATATTAAAACGTCAACGAGATGCTTACGGATTGAGTATTTATGCTGAAGAGAATGAGTATTACGCTCCGGCAAAAGGTAGTGAACGCCATAGAAGGGTGTTATTAAATAATCTTGAAAAAATTTTAGAGCATCAATCACATACTAAAACAAAAACCTATACCGCATTACATGAAATTGCTGATAAAATTCATAGGCGTTCTATGATTTTTTTGTTTACTGATATGTTTCAGGCTGACAAAGAAGAGTCTGCATTATTTGAAGCATTGAGACATTTAAAATATAATAAACATGAAGTTATATTATTCCACACCTATGATGGTAAATATGAATTAGATTTTGATTTTGATAATACACCTAAGAGATTTATTGACGTAGAAACCGGTGAACATATAAACTTATATGCAGATACGGTTAAAAAGGATTATAAAAGTGCTGTAGAAAAATATTTTGAAGAGATTAAAATGACATGTCTGCGGTATAAAATAGATTATGTACCTGTTGATATCAATAAAGGTTTTGAACAAATCTTAACCACATATCTAATCAGCAGAAAAAGATTTTTATAAGAAAATTATAGAAACGTTTTGCAGAGTTAAAAAACGAGTTTATATTTGCATCCGCTATTAAGCTACGGTCTGGTAGTTCAGCTGGTTAGAATACCTGCCTGTCACGCAGGGGGTCGCGGGT
>CAZHYX010000375.1:0-2900 GCA_964536675.1 uncultured Flavobacteriaceae bacterium | reverse complement strand
TACTCTTAATGCATAAAAGAAATGGAACATTAACTATACTAAATTAGCAATTCCGAAAATAATTAACCAGTATAATGTTGTTGGTTCATCTATCAAGTTTGCCTTCTATGAAGGACAGCTTGGCCCCTTTCTAGGGGGTTACTGCAATTCAATGTCCTGTGGGCATGGATATTGAGTAAGCCCATATTTCTTATTTTCGTATTAATGATGCATTTGACTATGAACCCCTATATTGCTTTCCGGAAACAAATTTATCACCAGTGTTAATAAGCTCAATATAATAAAGTTAAATAACACGAACTGGAAAATTTTGGGTGGAGACTTTTGCTTTATATAGTTATTTTCTATGGCTTCTTTGTAAACCAAACAAACTAGCCCGATCATAATAATAAAATTGATAGTCATAAAAGGTGGCATGAACCAAAACAAATCATCGTGTAACATTGCACCCGTCATTGCTCCCATAATACCTCCCATGCTACCAGCCATGAGACCCTCAAGGATTCCGGCTAAGCCACTACAAGTTCCACCTATCGCTCCAATTATTGCTGCCACAATCATGGTAACTACCGCACCAATGAAGAAGCCGTTGGTGGCACCCAGAATAATTCCAATCATCATTCCAGTCTGCATTCCCAGCGTCATACCCGTCATCATTCCAAGATGAGTTGATTTAAAATCGCTTCCGTATGATTTTAAATGCTGAATTGCACCTGTCACGATAACAACTGAAAGTGTTAAATAGATATCGAGAAGAAACTCCTTGGTATAAAAATCACCTTCTTTATATTGTAAAAAAACCGCTTCTAAGCTAACCATTATCAAAAACGTAATACAGACTTGAATAAATAACTTCCACTCGAACGGGTATTTTCTTTTAAAATTAACGATAGAGTTTACTTTGGCAAAAAATTGCATGATTTTATGATAAAAGGTCTAAATTAAATGGATAAAAATACAATGCTAGGCGAATATTTCACATACTGTGCCCAGATAAGCAAGTAATATAATGCCGCAAATCACCCGCAGTTAAAAATGTTGCGCGCTTTTTTGCGCAACGCTTTTAACTGTCCGAGTGCATTTGCATTGTTAGGTTGTTTTTTTCAGAAATATAAATAAGTTAACCTTCATTATTGTAGGTGCAAATTTATTTATTAGCAAAAGTACAGGAAATAAAAATTTATTATTGAAATGGTATCCTGGTTCAGCTTCGTATCTGTATGAAAAATTGTTAAAATTACTTTTATCAAAGTATCGTGATATTTCATTCATCGAATTCAATTTGAACGTAGTCGGAAATACATCAATATCTTTTCGTCCAGGTTGGGCGCGTTTGATAACTTTCTTATGATACTTGTTATTTATCATTCTGGTAAGAAGCGATATAAATGAATATTTATTGGGGGTTCTTGCGCATATCCAGCCGCCTTTTTTTAAAATTCGACGAAATTCCCTTGATACCTCAGCAGGGTTGTCTATGTGTTCAAAAGTATAATCAGATATTATTAAATCAAATGAATCATCGTTAAATGGAAGTGGTTTGCCAATTTTTATTTTAATTCTTTCATCAACGCTATTGTTACTGAAAATTTCATCATCAACATCACAACCTATAACATTTCGAGCTTTACCTTTTATTGTGCGTAGCTTTTTTCGATATAAGCATAAGTCATCTTCATACCATGCTGCCCGTCCCGCACCGAAATCAAGCACTGTCATGGAACTATTGATTAATGAACATATTCTACTGTAAAACTCTATTGTTCCATCAACAGATGTGTAGCCACTGATATTAACCTCAGGGTAATAAGAGGAAAGTATTTCGTCGTTTTTTTGCATTTACTATAACTCCTTGATGCTTAACGTTCTTCAACCTAACGCTTAAATAACACACCACAAATGATAAACGATGAACTATCCAAGTGGCAATGAATTTTAATAAAAACATCACTTTAAAGACGAGTAGCCAAGGGAACTTCCCCTAGGGGCTCTCACAGAACCGGACGTAAAACTCTCGCTTCATACGATTCCTATCATCCAACCGTTTCATTAAGTAAAACTCCAATGTATACTTCACGCGGTCACGGATGCGGATTTCTATCGGTCGATTTTGCCGATAGGCTGCGTTACTGAAACAGTTTCGTAGCCTGCTACGCGCCTGTTTCAATGTCTTGCTATCGACAAAAATCAACTCGATATAAATTCCGTATCCGTGACCGCGTGAAGTATACAAACAATCTCGGTTCTTTCTTCCGGTACCTTATTGTCCAACGTACCGCTTGAGCTTTCGTTTTCAATCGTTTGTACTTTCGCTTTAGGAATGTGCATGAAATAACCTCGACAACTCGATGATAAAATAGATGAACATTAACCCACAAAAACCTAAAAATTGGATAAGCCTTACACTAAAACAATCGAAAGCCGGATGCAAGAATTGTACAATCGTCTACCCGAAAGAAACAGACGGTTATATGCGGGAATAGAAGCCTTAAAACTTCCTTATGGTGGAGTGAGCTATATAGCCCGGCTTTTTAATTGTTCCCGCGATACTATATTGCTTGGAATACAGGAGCTTAATGAAGACGAAACCTTACCTCAAGATCGCAATAGAAGAGGTGGTGGAGCACGGCTTTCTCATAAAAACTTGGCATGATATTTGTTTATTATTTAAAGCCAATAATATCAGGCTCTCTGACAATTTAACCTTTCGAAATAAATTTATTCACAAGGTGGTTAAATTTTAAAAAAAAATAAAATAATTAAAATTTATGTTTTGTTTCAATCTCTTATAAAAATCAAAAAACATGCCATATTTTTATGAGAAAGCCTTGGGTGGTGGAGGCAGCAGGGCTGTTCAATGCTAACAAAACAATTTAAGATATAGGTTTAATTCATTGTAA
>CAZHYX010000374.1:0-2912 GCA_964536675.1 uncultured Flavobacteriaceae bacterium | reverse complement strand
AAACAAAAAGCTGAACTTGTTGCTAATAGCACTGACAGAAAAATTGGAGACATTATTGTTATAAGTGACAATAATCAAAATGAAAGTAAAGAAGTATTGTATTATGATAATTTGGGAGATAAAGGTTTATACCAAGTTACTGTTAAATTTGAACTACTATAGAAATCAGTATTTATAAAAATATTGCTCTGAAAAATTAGTTAGTATTACCTTCAAATAACTTCTAAGTATTAGAAATGTTTGAAGGTTTTGTTGTTGTTGGGAGTGAGGATTATTCGTTTCACTTGTGATCCTGTAGGATTGTTGCTAAAAGAAAACTTAATTCACTTCGTTCATTTCTTTTTTCTTTTCAAATCGTTTCTTGAACAAGTTCAAACCTTCAGAAAATAAAAAAGTCTTTTACAGATATGAAAGGCTTTTAATTTGTCGGGGTGACAAGATTAATTATAATTCTGTAACTCATTATATTGTAATGTTTTAAATACTTTTAATGGTATGCAGTTCACCGAATTGTACACTAAGGTCAAAAAGAACTATTTAAAAATAAATTGTATTTGTCTTTACGGTGATAAATATACAATTTATATTAAAAAGTGTTGAATTTAATTTTTTTGTATTTCTAAGTTTGACTATTTTTAATCCAATGAATTTAAGTATCGAAACGCTTCTAAAACTCTAAAAACCATCTCGGAATTTATATATTAGAATAAACTAAGTTACAATGAGAACAATTTTTATGTTAAAAAATAGTTAATATATGTAATTTATCAATCAGCTCTATCAAACCTAAAACAAATTACAACCCGCTGAGCTGGAAAATACTATGTAGTATTCTCCTCATTAATGTTATAAATATTAGTAACGTTACCGCTCAAGACCTTACCCAAATTGGGAAGGCTTCTCTGTTTTCCTATTCGGGAGGTATTTCTATGAATACTATATTTTATGAAGGTACAGGGCTAAGAGACCCTTTTACTTATGTTGTAAACGGAAATGTAAACTTTAATATTAGCGGTATCTATAATATTCCCGTATCATTTGCATACTCGAATCAAAATTTCACTACAAATCAGCCCTTTCAATTTAACAGGTTAAGCCTACATCCATCTTATAAATGGATAACGGCACATATTGGTGATGTATCAATGTCTTTTTCTCCATATACTTTAAGCGGTCATCAATTTACTGGTTTAGGTGTAGATCTTACACCAAGAGGTAAATTTAAAGTTAGCGCTATGTATGGAAGATTTATAAGACCCGTAGAATATGATAACAATATTCCTGAAAATATACCCACCTATAAAAGAATAGGTTACGGATTGAAAACGCAATATGAACTCAACAAAGGTAGTGTCGGGCTTATTTTTTTTAAAGCAAAAGATGAATTAAACTCTTTAGATAATCTTATTCCGTTAGAGGTAGGAGTTACACCTAAAGAAAATATGGTCGTTAGTATTAATGGATCTTATAAAGTTTTTGATTCTGCAGGATCCTTTGATGTAGAATATGCAACTTCAGCAGTAACGGAAGATTTAAATGCTGAAGATTTTGAGGGAAGTTTAGGGATTCTATCTACTATTTTTAATGAAAAATTGTCAACATCATATTATAATGCATTTAATGTAAAATTTAATTATGTAGTAGGTACAGGTAGTATAGGTGCCGGTTATGAACGTATTGATCCTGATTATAAAACACTAGGTGCTTTTTATTTCAATAACGATTTAGAAAATATAACCGTAAATGCTTCACAAACTATATTTAATGGTAAGTTAGGGATTAGTGTAAATGCCGGATTGCAACGAGATAATTTAGACAAAACAAAAAGCAATGATTTAAAAAGAATCGTATCAGCAGTAAATCTAAACTTAAATGCTTCGGATAAAACAACAGTTACTGCATCTTATTCTAATTTTCAAAGTTTTACGAATATTAGGAATCAATTTGATTATATCAATGAATTAACACAATTCGATAATATAGACACTTTGAATTATAGGCAACAATCAAAGAATGCTACCTTAATGATTGCACACATACTTTCAACCAACAAAGAAAAAAGACAGAATGTAAATCTAAATCTATCTTTTCAAGAAGTTGTTGATTTACAAGAACAAGCATTTACAAATGTTGAAAATACCATTAACAATTCTAATTTATTTAATTCTTCAGCTTCTTATACGTTGGCTTTTCCAGAAAAAGCATTGAGTTTTTCTGCAGC
The DNA here is from genome assembly GCA_964536675.1 of uncultured Flavobacteriaceae bacterium. Classification (GTDB taxonomy): domain Bacteria; phylum Bacteroidota; class Bacteroidia; order Flavobacteriales; family Flavobacteriaceae; genus Aureibaculum. The sequence continues at coordinate 691 of CAZHYX010000374.1, read as the reverse complement.
ATTCAATGCTACATTAAGTACAGCTCAAGATATAAATTCAGTAGCTATAGGCCCCACTTTAGTGGTAAGTAAACAGTTGTTCGAAAAGCAATTAAGGACAACATTATCAGCATCTTATAATACAAGTTCAAATGAAGGTGTAAAACAAAATGATATTCTTAATTTTCGTTTTAACGCCGGATATAAACTCTTAGAAAAACATCAATTTAATTTTAGTGTATTGTCATTATTCAGACAGAATGTTTCCTCTATCAAGAATAACGATTTAACCATAACGTTGGGCTATAATTACACCTTTTCTTCTAAAAAAAGAAAACCATCACCAAAAAAACGAGGTATAGAAACTACAAAAAATACCTCAGGCCTTCCAACTGTTAAACTTCGTTATAAAGGTGAAATTTATCAAGGAAATGCACCTGAAGTATTAAGGCAAATTGCATCACTATATAATGATGAATTACAAGGTTTTGATCTTGCCGAGATTACAAAAATTAAAAATGACATAGAATTATTAAAAGGTGAAAAATCTAAGGATATTAGAGATCGATTTATCGATTATTTAGATGCGATTCACAATTATTTAGATTTTAAAAATAAATATAATGGTATTGTTTATAGATCTGTACTTATGCTAAAATCTGAAGCGAAAAAAATCGATAGAAAAGTAGAAACCAAATTTGCAGAATTGTAC
>CAZHYX010000373.1:0-2913 GCA_964536675.1 uncultured Flavobacteriaceae bacterium | reverse complement strand
TGGCATCAGTGGCAGTTCAGACTTGGCAACCTACGGAACTGATCTTAGTGGACGATGCGAGCGACGACGGCACACTGGAGATTCTTCACGCTTTGCAAGAGAGCTTCAGTGATGATTGGATCAAGGTCATCTCTTTGACTCGAAATGGTGGGCCTGCGGTAGCTCGCAATGTGGGCTGGGATATGAGTGCTCAACCTTACATAGCCTTTTTAGACGCCGACGATGCTTGGCATCCGAGAAAATTAGCGATTCAATATGATTATATGACTGCTCATCCTGATATTGTCTTAACAGGACATGATTATGTTTTAGTAAAAGATATTGCAAGCATCACGAATCGTCTGCCGCAAAAATGGGGAGTAAAACCTATATCAAAACTTAGGTTTATGTTGATTTCTCGTTATTTTTTAACCCCTACTATAATGCTTAAGAAAGACATCTCTTGCCGGTTTCCTATAGATATCCGTTATGCTGAAGATCGTTTCCTGTGGCTGGCAATTATATCAAAAGGAAATAAAACAGTTTATCTGGACATTCCGCTTACTTATCTCTATAAGGCATCTTATGGACAGGGCGGTCTTAGTAAAAACCTTTGGAATATGGAAAAGGGCGAATTGACTGGATTTAACAGATTGTATAGTTTAAAATTATTGAGCAAAAAAGAATTTTTACTTTGTTATATTTTTTCACTGTTTAAATATGTTCGTCGCAAATGTATAGTTTTATTAAGAAAATAGGCGGTTTAACTCCAAATTAGGTTTGGAGGCTAATCATATGTCTGACAATAAAAGAAAAAATAATCACAGAATAATTTTTGACCATATTGGTTTTACATCGTTTCTTTTCTTTTTATTGATTGCCCCCCAAATTCCGATATATATAGCCAGTGGAATTGAAGGAAGCAACATTTCGCTCGGTTTCGTTGGTTTTTTTATTTGGTTTTTATTGTGTCCTAATTATTTATTAAAATTTCCCAAGCAAGCATTTCCTTTACCTATTATAATTTTAATATTATTTGCATTCTATGCTTTTTTAATTTCTTTGGTATCAGCAAATATAGTATCAATAGCTTCCGGTGCTCAGTTTTTATTTTATGTTGTTGTTTCAAGTATATTTTTTAAAGCTTATTTATTAAAGATTAAATCTAATGGTTCTTTTAACATGACTTTAAAAATATTTTTTACAATAATGGTGGTTTACGCTTTAGGCGTATTAATATCAGTTTTAACCGGGCCGATCTATCCATGGCAAACAATATATACTCTAAGGCCTTGGGGGGATATGTGGATTCGTCAGGGAGTTGGTTTTAGTGAAGGGCAGAGCGTAGCCGCTGGAGTTTTAATTGTATTTGCCGCCGCCGCGATTTATTTATACAGGAGCAGCAAGGTTAAAAAAATAATCTTAATTTTATTAGCCTTATTCGCACTTTTTTCTACGCTGAGTAGAAGTCCAATAATTGCTTTTTTAATAGCAATTGCGACTTTATTATTTTTAGAATATTTATATGCCTTTTTTCTTTCAGGTAAAGTTAAAAAAAAATTACTGGTAAATTCTGTTTATCTTGTTTTTATATTATTTTTTCTTTCAGTTGCTGGATTTTTTTTATACTTTATTGATAAAAATTTAGTGGATGCGATACTTTCGGGATTTGGATTTGGCAATGGCGATGCGCTTTTAACGGATTTAGAAACCCGGCTTTTTTTATGGTCAGGAGGAATTAGTAACTGGCGGGAGTTGTCATTACCGATCGCTATTTTTGGGGGTGGGTTTCACAGCAGTATGATTATTATTCCTGAAACGGGTGCTTGGCTCACGATTCACAATTTTTTTATTACTATTTTGGTTGAATTTGGTATTGTCGGCTTTGGTTTGATTATATTATTTTTTATATTGTCAATAGCAACATATCTGCGTGCTATTTTTGTAAAAAGCAATTTTAATGCGACTTCGGTGGCGCATTTTGGTTTTATTTCGTTGCTTGCAATTATGATTCATAATCTGACCGGCGAATTTCTTTATTCCCCGGTATTGATATCATTAGTTGTATTAATAACAATGTTAAGTCTAATTCAGTGGAAAACTTAGTTTATAATAACACAAGAACAGGAGAACGATTGATGGGAGAGCAAACGGACTTAAGTTTAGCTATAGTTACCTACAACAATTCAAAAATTATTGAAGATACTGTTAGAAGCGTAGTAAATAATATTCCAAGTGAATTTACATATAAGTTCTACATTATAGACAATGATTCATCTGATAGCACTATTGAAATTATAAGGGGCATTAAAGGAAATATAGAAGTTATTATATTAGGTGTAAATAAAGGCTTTGGGTATGGACACAATGCGATACTTAATGAGATTAATTCGAAATATCATTTTGTAGTGAACCCAGATATTATCATAGAGAATCAAGATCAAATAAGAAAAATGGTTGAATTTCTAGAGAATAATAATGATGTTGGAATGTTATCACCTTTGATACTTAACCCTGATTTATCAATTCAATACCTATGCAAAACCAATCCCACTGTTTTTGATATGTTGACTCGTAGAATATCCTCTAATCTCTTTATTAAAAGACAGGATAAATATGTTATGAAAGAGACAGGATATGACAAAATTATGAGTATTGATTATGCTACTGGTTGCTTTATGGTTTTTAAAACAACAATCTTTAAAAAACTAAAAGGATTTGATGATAAGTTCTTTATGTATTTAGAGGATGCAGATATTACGCGAAGAGTGAATCGGATTTCAACGACTATTTTTTTTCCTGAAGCAAGAGTTATCCATGCATGGGAAAGAGGTGGTCATAAAAGTATAAAGCGATCAATAATAACAATAAAGTCAATGATAACCTACTTTAAAAAATGGGGTTTAAAGTTGATATAGATATTTTTAGGGGAAG
>CAZHYX010000372.1:1882-2928 GCA_964536675.1 uncultured Flavobacteriaceae bacterium | reverse complement strand
TTTTTCAGAACCTTTTTGCTAGGTATTCACAAGAGTATAAATTTTTATCCAACGCTAATGCCTTTTAAAAAATTCTATACACTTGTTAAGATTTTAGTTTTATTAACCATTTTTTCTTTCTGCTTATCTTTTTTTCTTAATAAAAAAAGAAACAAAAAAATCAAGGCTTCACAAATCTTTAGAAACAATCACGGCTCGTCGCTAAATTTTATGATATTTGAGGTTTAATATTATCTTTTTATTTGAATCAAAATTATTCTTTTATACAATATTATTGCTAGAAACCATAAAATTCTTAACGCTCTCATCGCCTATTGTTTTGCTAAAGGTTTATGATGCCGTAAAAACATTCTACTTCTATTTAACATAATAATAGCGATACTATTTTATGTGTATTTAGTTTTAAAAAATATTTACTTACTAATTTTAGTAGCAATTTTCCATTTTTTAATTTCATCTAAAGTCATATAATGAACATCATTAAAAGGAGATGCTTCTAAGGTATGAAAATAAAAATCTGCACCTAATTCTTTACCTAAACACATACTAAAATAGGCTATTTGATATTGATGTGCAGGATGATCTTTTGGTATTTCAATTGCAGTTAAATCATTTACACAACACCAAGAATGTATGCCTAATTTGGCTCCTTTTTCAACGATGCGTTCTACTCCAGCACAAAATAAATCTACTGCTCCTGAAGCGATATCACTATCTGATAAAACCTTTGTTGTAAATCCGTTTTCACGAAGCAACCGACCAGTATGCATATTAACGGCATCATTAACTGATCCTGAACTATTTGTTAAAATTAACGTTTTTACTGATGGATGATTTTTAATTAAATCTTTTATTTGTGAGTACGTAATTGTTCCTAAGTCACCTGACAAATACGCTTCGTTATTTTTAATTTCTATATGACTATTCCCTGCTCCAGAAATTGCTTCGTTTGGTTTAAAAGAAAATTCTATTTTATTGTTTTTATTTATTATTTCACCATTAATATTAATGTCAAAATTGTCTAAATCGATGATATTAATTTTTGC
>CAZHYX010000372.1:0-1861 GCA_964536675.1 uncultured Flavobacteriaceae bacterium | reverse complement strand
ATCTCTCCAGATATTGCATTACCTTTAAAAAGTAGTGCCTTTGTATTAAGTATTCCATTTTTTGACTCTTTCTTGCCTGTAGGAAATAAAAGAGTTTGGTAATTGTTTGGTGTTCCAAAAACCGCAATAAAAATAATTTCGTTTTCTTCTTCAATTGGTAAGAATGATACTAACGGTATTGATTTATTATCAAATATAATTTTTGAGTTTTCAATAATTTTCATTTGAGCGATAACAATTGAGTCAATTTTAGATTCTGGAATCCCATCATCTTCAAACGTTTTCCAACATTTATTGTTATACCAATAACCATTTTTTTGAGAGCATTCTTGCTTATTATTAATATCTTGATAAACCTTTGATTTAGAACCGCTACAAGAAATAAACAGACTAACTACAGTTAACGTAATAAAAAAGACAACTTTTTTCATATAATTACTAAATTAACAATAAATATTTTTATGTAAACAATTATTCTCTATACTTTTCTTTCTTTCTAAAAACCATATTTACTCTAAACGTACCTTCGCCTCCTTCAATTATATCAAATATGTCTTCTCCATTTTTATCTGGCATAATTGCCTCTGCATTATAAGAGTTTATATATTCAAAGCCTAACTGAGACATTGCATTTAATAAATCTGTTTGATTTCTAACTCTTAAACCACTTCTGCTTTGTAATAATTCTTCTAAATTATCTAATTGGTCTTCATATTTTGATTTTTTTGAGTCAATTGTAATATCAATACCTCCTAAAAATTTTGTGTTTTGGGAAGTTATAATTACATATTCTGGAAAATCCTTTACGTTTGCACTTTGGGTTTTAGATATTTCTTGAGAAAACACTTCACTTGTAAAAAGAAGTATTATCATAAAAACTATAAATGATTGTTGTTTAATATATGTCATGCTTATATCTATTTTAAAAATTAAAATTTGTTATAATTAGTGTTATTTTCATTTTTTTAAAATTACCAATTTAACTTTATAAATATTAAAGTATTAAGTTAAATTGGCGTTATTAATAATTATTCAGTTAAAAGTTTATATTGTCTAATTCTGCATCTGTCATATTGTGAATTTGATTAAACGGAGCAGCCTGTAATGTAAAAAAGTAAAATAAAGGTCCATCAGTATTGCCTAACATTTCTCTAAAATAGGCTAATTGTGAATCGTGACCTGGAGAATCAGTTGGCAATTGGTCTGCGGTTAAGCCTTCATAACAACACCAAGAATGAACGCCAATTGTTGCTCCTGAATCTTTGGTTCTTTTAACACCCGAAGTAAATAAATCTACACCACCTGAAGCAATTGCTCCGTTTGATGGCACGTGAGTGGCATAACCTGCTTCTCTAATTAATCTACCAGTATTTACGTTTACATCATCATTTTCAGAACCATTGATGTCAGTTAAAACAAAAGTGGTTACATTAGGGAAGTTTTCATTTACTTCAAGCACTTGATTATACGTTTGAGTACCTAATACACCAGATACAAAAGCGTTCATACCATTAATTTCTATTTCAGAAGTACCAGTCCCTAGTTGTGATTCAAACATGGTAATATCGATATTGATAGTATTATTGTTATCATCAGTTAGTAAGCCTTTTATTTGTACTCCTTCATCTGCATGATCATTTACTTCACTCACTTCTCCATCAAATATAATATCTTGTGGAGAAACATAAATTATTAAATCACCAATTTCCTCATCTATAATTTTTATATAAGTTGTAGAGTTGTCTTCATTATAGAATTTAAGAAAATCACCTTCAATGCCTTGCAACGTAACATTTAGTTCTATATAACCCACAGATATTTCTTGACCATTGTCTATTTTATGTGTACTAATCTTAATTTC
>CAZHYX010000371.1:0-2935 GCA_964536675.1 uncultured Flavobacteriaceae bacterium | reverse complement strand
GGTATAGAAGATACGCGTACGCCATTAAAAACCCCGTCAACTTGTCAAATATACTTACATGGACATCAAAAGGAACCTCTGGATGAACTCTAATTTCTAGTAGAGTAATTAGATTTTCATATTCACCAAAAAATAAATTTATAAGGTTTATGTTGTCTTCAGAAACACTGCCACCATTATATAAACCAACCTGTTCAGTAGTTAGCTTGACGAAAGCGTTTTTACTTGATACTTTTCCACCCTTGTGAACAATAACATGTCGTAACTTCTCAATGAGCGCAACAGCTAGAGAGAGATTAACTTGTAATTTATTTGTGGTCTCTATAGTTTTTAATTCTGGAAAGTGTTTTCTAAATCTATTCAATATACTAGATGGAATATCTTTCTTTTTTCTAGCTTGTGTGACATACCATTCATAATCTTTTTCATTTAATTCTGATAAAGAAATATTACCAAAATCTTTTAGCGGCCAAAAGGCATTATTGATGTTCCCGTAATATGCATAGAAGTTTTCCAAATAATCTTCAAATTCTTCGTAAGCTTCTGCTAACAGCCATTGATACTGTTTGTTTTTATGAAGTAATACATGCAAATAAAGGTCTTCAAAAGATCTGTCCTTGTAATTGTAAAACTTTATTTCACCAGATCTTGCATCGTAGAATGTCATGTTATTAAGAGAAGCAGAAAGATCCTTGAGGTCAGGATTATTTTTTATGGCTTTAAAGTTTTCATTTATTAATGAAAGCTCTTTTTTAGCAGAATCTTTAGCTGCGATCTTATAAAGCTCAATTTCAGCCATACGCTCTGAAAAATTGGACCATATTTCATTCAGTTCCATATTAAAATTTCGCTATTGTTTGTATAAAAGCATAACGCTTTGCTCAGTGGTATTTTAGGAGCCGTTTGTATTGTGGAAAATGGAGCGTAGCGCAATGCACAATTCAAACGGCGTATAAAATATCCACTGGAGCTGATTGTTAGGCATTTAATACATCACGAATATCATTAAACTTTCCATCTTCGCCCAACACGCGAAGCATGAAGCCTTTATTAGAAAAATCTTCAGAGGAGATTATTTTTTCAACAAGCAATGATACTTGTGCCAATGCCTGTTCCCCATTTTCTTTTTCGATTAGTTCATACAGCTTTTCTATGTATTTATCACGATTAGAAAAGTATGCTGCAAGAACAATTAACACAGTCATACTATCAGGAACTGACTTGTCAAAACTTGATATTGTTGCATTTACCCATGCATCGATATCCCAGAGATTAACTAAGGCACACATAGTAAAACAAATGCACGCATCTTCAACATCCCCTTGTTTAAAACTTAATTGCCCCATGTTATACCACGATAATCCGCAGAGAAGGTCAAAACTGAATGATTTTTCCAAACGTTTTTTATGCTCACTCTCATCATATTTTCTTATATCAGCGTATTTTTCAGCTAGAGATTTTTTACGAGTTTGTGATTTAATATTTTGTTCATCAATAACCGAAGATAAGCATATAGCCTTTAATCTCCATTCAGCATCAGTATCATCTTTTGTATCATCAAAATATTCACCAAATATAATTAAAGCTTTTTGGTACTCACCTGAAAACATAAGTGCATCGGCATATTGTGGACGCCATTCATGTTTACCTTCAAAATCGATAGCTACTTTATAAAATTTAGCAGAATTTTTAAATTTACCATAATCATATAAAGCACCTGCCAGTTCGCCAAAAAAATATTCTTGATTATAATATTTTGGCTCATATCTTCTAGCTAATAAATAGCACTTGATTCCATCTTTTAGTCTATCAGTCCCTCTATAAAAGTTCCCAAGATTATATTGGGATATTCCATATAACTCTGGTTCAGAATTTTTGTATCGTTTAGCATTTCTTTTTAAAAAAGTTTCAACCGCTTTATGTTTTTTATCATTAGACGAGTCCCTTAATAGAAAAGCTGACGAACTTGCAATAATTTCTAATAAATTATTATCTTGCTTATCACATACGTTATTAACAATATCTAGAATTTCTTCATAGTATATGGTCTTTAAAAAATGGGGCAATAAATCCTGAATAATTTCCGGTTTAGTTTCTAGGTGATGACGTATATCAGAAAAAAATGCAATTCTTGCCGCAATATCAACAAAACCAAGCTGCGTTAATGCTAAAGCCAGACCCAAAGATATATCTTTTATAATACATGAGTGAAGTGTCAATTTATCCATTAAGTCAACACTATGGAACGTACAGCCTGCAACATTAAGAAACCCTATTTTAAGAGTTTTTTTCTTAATAAAGACATCAGCAACAATGCATTCACTGCTAGTTTCTAGCATTAAAATATCGTGATACTTATTTAATTCCAACCTGATTTTTGCGAGTAAAATGTCAGATGAAACACCACAAATAATTTCATCTTTAACAACAATATTAATACGAATAGGCAACTTGATGTTTCCAGAAACTATTGCTCTTAACTTTGATAAGTATTTCTCAATTGTGATTGGTGATTTGTCATTCCATACGTCAGACTCTAAAAATTTAACACGCATTGTTTTTGCATTTTTTTTTGCATAAAAGGTGTCAATTTCATTGGCCCATTTCACATAAAACTTATCTTCAACTTCTGAATATCTTGCTATCAAGACAGGAATATCTAATCTTTTATAGTATCTTATGGTCTCGATGTTTAGATCTAAACTTCTAATTGTTTTTATATTTTTTGATTTAGTTGCTTTAAGCTGTACCCAAAAAACTAGACCAGTTGCTTTTTCTTTTTCATCAAATATTTCTACTTCACCATCTATTCCGTAGTCTTTATCTTTGTCTCTAAAAACCCAACGACCAGGAAGAGCTACACCAAACTTAAACCTAGACAAGTCCTCTAATTGATGCTGTAGCTTCCTTTTTGTCATAATTTACTAGCCGATTC
>CAZHYX010000370.1:0-2949 GCA_964536675.1 uncultured Flavobacteriaceae bacterium | reverse complement strand
AAATCATGTTTTTTGTGTATCTTAGGATTAGTTTTTAGATGCTTTAAAAAAATCATTAATTATGAAGCCAATATGATTAGAATAATTAGTTTTTCTAATTATTAAAGTACAAATAAATTTTTATTATTAATCATTATTGGTTCCATCTGACTACTAAAAACAATTAACAGATGAAAGTATATGATGATAAACACATCAAAAATGTAGCTTTTGTAGGTGCGCATAGTAGTGGTAAGACCACTTTAGCTGAAACCATGTTATTTGAAGCTGGTTTACTCAATAGGCGAGGTACGGTTGAACAAAAGAATACAGTAGCTGACTACCATGAAATTGAACAAGAAAGAAGTACTTCAATTTATGCCACACCGTTGCATACCGAATGGCGTAATTATAAAATTAACATTATTGACACTCCAGGATTAGACGATTTTATTGGTGAAATAATTTCATCAATTAGAGTTACCGATACTGTTGTTACTGTATTAAATGCACAATATGGTGTTGAAGTTGGTACAGAAATAATATGGAATTATATCGATAAATATATGAAACCAACATTATTTGTTGTTAATCAAATTGACCATCCTAATGCAAATTTTGACGAAAGCTTTAAGAGTATAAAAAATCTGGTTGGTAATAATGCTGTTAAAATACAATATCCCATTAAAATGGATGGAGCACAATGCATAGTAGATGTATTGAAAATGAAACTCTATAAATTTTCACCGGAAGGAGGGAAGCCCGAAAAGTTACCTATTCCTGATGATCAAAAAGAGTTAGTTGATGAGTTACACAATGAATTGGTTGAAAAAGCTGCCGAAAATGATGAAGAATTATTAGAATTGTTCTTTGAAAAAGGTACGTTGAATGAAGATGAAATGCGGCGAGGTATTAAAATAGGAATGCTTAATCATGAATTATTCCCGGTATTTTGTGTATCTGCTTTAAATGATATGGGGTCTGGACGATTAATGGGTTTCATTGATAATGTTGCTCCAGCTGCTGCAGATTTAAAACCTGAGCAAAGTGTGTCTGGTGATACTATCATTCGTAAAAAAGAAGCACCAACGGCATTATTTATTTTTAAAACAGTATTTCAGCCTAATTTAGGGCAGCTTACTTTTTTTAAAGTGAAGTCTGGTGAAGTTAAGTTAAATGACAAATTAATAAACTACAGAAATGAAGAAACTGAAATTCTCAATCAGTTATTTATTATGGATGGAAAAAAGAGAGAACCAGTAATAAAATTAACTGTTGGTGATATAGGTGCTACCTTAAAGTTAAAGTTTTCCGAAACAAATGATACATTGTTTACTGCAGGTAACCCTATTGCAATCAAACCAATTCAGTACCCAGAACCTAGAATTAAAAAAACTGTTAATGCAGTTAATAAGAAGGATGAAGAAAAATTACACGAAGTGTTAAAAAAATTGCATAGCCAAGATCCAACTATAGTAATTGAATATTCAAAAGAATTAAAACAACAGCTTATTTGTTGTCAGGGTGAATTGCACTTGGCTACCATTGATTGGACATTAAAAAACATCTATGGTATAGAAGCTACTTTTAAGCAGCCAAAAATAGCATATAGAGAAACCATACAACGTTCATCAACAGCTAGTTATAAGCATAAAAAACAATCAGGTGGTGCAGGACAATTTGGTGAGGTGCACTTAAAAATTGAACCATGGCATGATGGTTTAGAAGAACCGCAAGGCTTCAATATTAGAGGTAAAGATGAAGTAGAACTCCCTTGGGGTGGAAAATTATTATTTTATAACTGCATTGTAGGTGGTGTTATAGATTTACGCTATTTACCATCAGTTAAAAAAGGTATTTTAGAAGTCATGGAAATAGGACCATTAACAAAATCATATGTAAGAGATATTAGAGTTATGGTATATGACGGTAAAATGCATCCGGTTGATTCTAATGATATATCTTTTAAAATTGCTGGAGCACATGCTTTTAAAGAAGCATTTTTAAATGCAAATCCCAAATTATTAGAACCCGTACAAGAATTGGTCGTTAAAGTACCTGAAGAAATGGTTGGTAATGTAATGACCGACTTACAATCGCGAAGATCAATTATTCAAAGTTTTGAAAGTAATAATCGTTTTCAAATTTTGAAGTCTATGACACCAGCAGCTGAATTATATGGGTATTCAACTGATTTACGCTCACTAACTCAAGGTAGAGCTACATTTAGCTCTACATTTTCATCATATCAACCTGTACCAATTAATGTACAGAAAGGCTTAGTTAAACAATAAATAACATACACTAAAACTATTATCATTATGCAGACTAAAGTATTATATTTAAGTGATTTAAAATTTAATTTAGAAACATGGAGAAGAGAATTAAGATTCCATTTTAATGAAATGGATACTTTTCAAGAAAAACTGGAAGAAATTGCCGGGAGAGAATTCAGTAGGGAAGCAACAACACCTTTAGAAACTTTTCAAAATCGGATTATGATTGAGAAAAATGAAATTTCTAAATTAGCACATAGATGTAAAGCTAAAATGAAGAATATAGCACATACTAATTTGCTTGAGGATATTGACGGAAGATTACAAAATGAGCAAAATACTTTGCGTGATGATATGAAAACCTATATTAAACTGCATTATGAGTTGAAAGAAAATATGATGGATTATTTTTTAGAGTGGTTATAATAGGTGTAAATAATTCTTATCAATATTAAGATATGGAAGAACAATTTTTTCAATGTCCATATTGTGGGGAAAACATTTCTATGTTATTTGATAGTTCTATACTTAATCAATTATACATTGAAGACTGTGAAGTATGTTGTAATCCGATAGAAGTCAATCCCATATTTCATAATTCTATATTAATTTCTTTAATTATTAGAAGTATAGAGCAGTAGCTAATTCAGTCAAATTATATTCTATTTAACATAATATTAATTATAGGACAAAT
>CAZHYX010000369.1:0-2957 GCA_964536675.1 uncultured Flavobacteriaceae bacterium | reverse complement strand
CGGCTTAAAGGGTTGTGGAGATAGCATGGTAAGTGAATGTATTCAGGCTATTGATCCAGAAAAAGTCGTTCAGGCAGTTCAATCTTTAATAGATTAAGGCCTAAGGGATAAGAATGCTACGAGTTGTATGGATTAATAAAAGTAACTGGCTTAAACCGGGACCTATTGTTTATATGGGGCTTTTAAATGCATTAGCTTTTGCTCAGCTGAAAATAGCGACAGATTATTTCGTAGGGTATGGTGATGAGTCAGATACTGAGCAGGATTTTCTTCAATTTTATGGGCTGGAGCCTTCCTCTTTTTTAACTATTTACAGAATAGAAGAAAGTACATCGGTAAAACGAAATGTATATAAGCAGGCAATTTTAAAAATTGATGAATATTTAAAAAAAGGTGATAAGGTTATTGCGCTGACTCGTGAACTGGGTGCTTTATCGAAGTTATTAAAGATAAAAAATGCAAGTGTTGGTTTGCAGGTTATCTACGAATCACATGACTATTATTTAACGCGCTCTCATCTATCTAAACGGGGATTTAGTGCGTTACGCAGGCAGTGGGCGGAACGTTTTTTGATTCGAAAAGCTGATGCTTTAATTTGTCTTACCGAACATCAGAGAGCTTTGTACCAGCAACAGTTGACGGAATTGCCTATGATAGCAGTTCCTCTAGGCTGTTTAAATTTTCCTGAACAGGATGCTGAAAAACGCAGAAGAAAACGGAATGTTGTTTATATTGGCCATTTGCATAGCTATAAAGGCAGTGATTTTATTTTTGAAATAGCCAAAGCACTTAAGTCAAAAGAAATCATTCTATCCTGTTATGGCGGACACAAATCCCAGGTTGAAAAATTGTGTTTAAAGACAAAGCGGCTGGGATTAGATGATGTTTTAAAGTTTGAAGCTTTTGTGGAACCAAAAGATTTACATCGTTTTCTGGACAAAGAAGTGAGCATCGGTCTGGTGCCGTTACAAGATACATTTTACAGTAGATATTTAACCTGTCCTGTAAAAGCACTTGATTTTTTATCTCATGGATTGCCTATTGTAGCCAGTGAACTACCCAGTTTGCGTGAAGTGTTGCAAGATGCAGGTAATTATTGTTGCAGTTCCGATGCTTTGCAATTTGCTCAGGCTATTGAATTACTGCTAGATAATAACCTGAGTTATCAATTTGCAAGTCAAAAGAGTTATCAACGTAATACAAAATTACAATGGCCTTTGCGGGCAAAAAAAATCTTGCAGCTTGTTGCCTAATAAATCTAATGACTCATTGTTTTATGTTTTTTCCAAAAATTAACTTAGAAACTTGAGTTAAGAATGAATATTTTAATTTTACAAAAAAACACCGGAATCGCTGGTGCACAAAATTCCTTACGACGATTATTGATGACTGAAGCCTATGGAAAACACAATATTGTAGTGGTGTCGGGACTTAATGGCTGGATCGTAGAACAAACAAAAAAACTCGGTATTCCTGTCATTTCAGTAGATTTTCCGGCTAGCCGTTCAGTTTATGGAAAACTTATCGGAAATAATATATGGTTAAAATCAGTCGTTAAAGCATTAAAGGAGATGGGTTTTGTCCCTGATATTGTGCAGGCGAACAATCATGTTGAAACGCCTTTTTTAAAGCTGTTAAAAAGTAAGTACAACGAAGCTATTTCAGTCGTTTTTTTGCGAGATGGATATATTCAGGAGTCAATTTTTGATAAATATCAATGTTACGAATGTGATATTAAAGTTGCTGTGAGCAAAACTATATTAAATGTTTTGACACAGGAGAAAAATATTTTTTTAGTCAATAATGGTGTTTTTGATAATGAAATTTATTCTTCACTTGGCTTAAAGTCTGCTTATCCGGCTCGATGGCTTGTTCTTGGGAATCCGAATGAAGAGAAGGGCTGGTTTGATTTTTTATCAGCCCTGAGTCAGTTAGTTAATTCTGGATGTGTAAATGGTGTAGAAAAGATTGTATTTACGGGGATTCCGAGTGGTGAGGGTAAAAAGCGTTATGCTGACATATGTAGAGAATTTGTTGGTAAGATTGATATTGAGTTTATTTTGCCATTTGAGAATTTGGGAAAGGCATGTAAAAAATTTGATTTAATAATCGCTCCCAGTCGAAATGAAAGCTTTGGTATGGCAATGCTGGAAGCCTGTTGTTCAAGGGAATGTGTTGTTTCTTCAAAAACAGGTATCGCTGATAAAATTATTTTTGATCCTGGGATGTTATTTTCTCCAGCTAATGTTGATGAATTGGTTGTCAGTTTAAAGTATGTAATCCAACAGTGGCCAAATATTTCAGGACTAAATGAACATGGAATAGAAGAGGTCAGGAAAAACTTTAGTGTAGAACAAAATGCTAAAGACTTATTGAAACTTTTTTACGATAAACGCAATAAAATAAAATGTAATGACTGAATGGCTTTTTAGGAGATTAATTCAAGACAGGAATTTTGTATTAATTTTGTTATGTTTGTTTGTCGCAGGCTGTTATCTGGCTCCATCTAAAAGTCTGATTAATGCCATTATTTATCTGATTTCAATCGTGTCTTGCACTTTTTTTTTATTCAATAGGGCTTCGTTTGTTGAGATTTTGGTTGATAAAAAATTGTTGGTTTTTTTTCTTTATTTAACCACCTTAAGTTGTCTTTGGGGTGATACCGATAGTTTTTTTTATGCTTTTAAGTCATCCCTGGCTTTGATGTTTTTTTTATTCTTGATTTTTAAGTTTAATGAAGTGATCTTCAAAAATATAGACATACTTCTGATGACTTTATTATTTTCAGCAACACTATGGGCAGTCATCTTATTGGGTTCTTATTATTCGACTCATGGCTTTAATCTAAATTTTGTGAAAATGGAAGTGAATTATGGTGCCGTTGTTCAATCAATAAGAAGTGCCTCAATACTAACGATTGCTTTGTTGATTGCTGTGTGGGCTGTTTTTTATAAAAA
>CAZHYX010000368.1:0-2959 GCA_964536675.1 uncultured Flavobacteriaceae bacterium | reverse complement strand
TACCTAAAATACCAATAAAAAATAAAGCTGATTTTATGTATTTGAATGATGGAACTCCAGACGTAAGATTAAAACCAATTAATGAAATTGCAAGAACATACAGAAGAATTTCGGCTAAAAAAAATGTATTTGAACATTTATCTTACGGTTCTACTTACGGGAATGATACCTTAAGAGACGTTTTAGTTGATTATCTGAATACCACAAGAGGTCTACATATTACTAAAGAAAATATATTGATTACACGTGGTAGTCAAATGGGAATTTGGTTATCGTCACAATTATTGCTTCAAAAAGATGATATTATTGTAGTTGGAAATACCAATTATGAATCTGCCGATTCTACCTTTTTAAATCAACAAGCAAAACTAAAACGTGTTTTAGTAGATGAAAACGGCATTGTTACTGACCAAATCGAAAATCTATGTAAACGAATGCAAATTAAAGCAGTTTATGTAACATCGCATCATCATCATCCGACAACAGTAACGCTTTCAGCAAAAAGAAGAATTCACCTTTTAAACCTTGCAAAGCAGTATAATTTTGCCATTATTGAAGATGATTACGATTACGATTTTAATTACAATCACGCTCCAATTTTGCCATTAGCAAGTCACGATACAAACGGAAACGTAATTTACATTGGTTCGGTTTGTAAAACGGTTGCACCAGTTTTTAGAATTGGTTATTTAGTTGCTTCAAAAGAATTTGTAGATGAAGCCTCTAAATTAAGAGGTTTTGTAGATAGGCAGGGAGATGCGTTATTAGAATTAACATTTGCTGATTTTATAAAGTCTGGTGATTTAGATAGACATATTCGGAAAGTGATTAAAATTTACAAACTGAGGCGTGACTTGTTTTGTAAACTTTTAAAAGATGAATTAGGTGATTTTTTTCAGTTTGAAATTCCAAAAGGAGGCATGGCAGTTTGGGCTAAGTTGAATTCAAATTATTCTTGGGAAACTGTTTCTGAAGTTGCAAGAACTTTTAAATTAGAAATTGGAGATTGGCAACGTTATGATAGTGCCAAATTAGGGCATAATTGTATAAGAATTGGTTTTGCAGCTTATAATGAAGAAGAAATTTATGAATTGATAAACAGGTTTGAGAAAACAATTAATCAAATTAAACTACTACCAGCTACAAGCTGGTAGTAGTTTAATTGAACTGTTTAAAAATAGTTAGAACTGTAATTTAAAATCATAACTATTAATTATTATATTTTTATCCTGGTAGAAATATTCTTTTTAGATTCTTACCATGTAGTGCAATTAATTTGTTTTCTAAATTAATTAGTACTTCTGGGCAGCCTCTTTTAAAGTCCTTACACGATATTTCCTTTTCTATATTATTTATTTTAATTTTAACTTCAAGCATACTGCTACAAGAAGTCATATTATCGTAGTAACTATCCAACTCAAAGATATTATTTTCAACAATTTCCTTAATTAAAGAGGTAACAATACTATCACTTAAAATAACTTTAGACATTTGTTGATATTCGGGATACTCGTTAGAACTATCCTCTTTAGAAGGTGTATATGTAAGTTCATTATCTATTAACTGAAATGAATCATAATGAAAGGCTCCTCTTGATAAGGTTATTTTGATGTTAGAAATATCGTTGAAATCAATATTTTTAGAATTAACAACTTCTTTTTTTTGAGTATCCGTTTTACTATGATTAGAGTCTATAACAGTCTTCTTTTTAACATTTAAACAAGAAACTAAAATGACACTAACAATTAGAAAATAAATAAATGACGCTATTCTTTTTTTGTTTCTCATTAGTCTAATTTTAATTCTGTTTCAATATCATTAGTCAATTCTTCTGTAATTTTTATAGTATTTAATTTTCCTGATAGAAAAGAAAAGAAAATAATCATTAATCCGTTGTGCATTATGATTTAAAGTAAAAAAGTTGCTCATCTCACTGATAATCAGTAACTTGTTTTAGTGATAAAACATTAATTATGAACAACTTAAATGCAAATTACAAAAGAATATTGGAAGTATTACAAAAAATATCAAAAGAACAACTTTTAGCATATCAAAGACGTCAGCCAAAGCTGAGTGATTTGGAACTGATTAGTTTAAGTCTCACAGCTGAATTTATGGGAATAGATAGTGAGAATGATTTATTCAAAAAACTCCCAAAGCCTATTTCTGCTAAAATTGAACGAAGTGTTTACAACAGAAGAAGACGAAGGTTAGTAAATTATATTGATAACATACGATTAAAACTAGCCTCTCATTTTAATGAGTTTGAAGATTATTTCATTATAGATAGTATGCCTTTGGAGGTTTGTAAATTATCTCGTAGTTCTCGTTCAAAAATCTGTAAAGAAGATACTTACGCATTTCCTGACAAAAGCTATTGTGCATCTCAAAGGTCTAATTATTACGGCTATAAATTATATGCTGTTTTTCAGAGTATTGATTTAAGTCCAGCATCTGTACATGATGTGAATTATCTCAAAGATATTAAGGCGCAGATTAGTGATTGTACTTTAATTGGCGATAGAGGTTATTTGTCAGCAGAAATACAACTCAATTTATTTGAAACCTACAAGATCAAACTAAACTTACCTATGAGAAACAATCAAAAAGATTACAAAAAACAGTCTTATATTTTTAGAAAAAATAAGAAAAGGATAAAAACATTGTTCTCTCAATTATGCGACCAATTTATGATTTGTAGAAACTATGCTAAATCTTTTCAAGGATTTAAAACTAGAATACTATCAAAAATTACTGCATTAACAGTAGTTCAATACATAAACAAGTTTATTCTCTTAAAGGTTTAATACCTCGGAGGCTTGCCTCGTTTAATTTCACTATTTTGCGACTCGATGTCTCAAAATAGTAAGTATATTCATAAGAGTCATAACGTTACAGTTTTACTGTATCATATTGTAAGTAGTGCAAAATATCGTAGGGTATTGTTTACAGAGTCAGT
>CAZHYX010000367.1:0-2992 GCA_964536675.1 uncultured Flavobacteriaceae bacterium | reverse complement strand
TTCTGCTTTTTCAATACTAAAAAATACCTTTTCTTACGTCGAACTCAGGTTTATAGTTAGAATCTAACTCCTTCCCCGAAGAGGGAAGGTGGCTTTTGATGAAATCAAAAGGCGGAAGGGTAATAATTGCGAAAGAGGACATGTTTTAATATGAACAGAAGGGTTAAAAACACCAAATTTCACAACTGCAACTCATCTGTAACTACGCCATCGTATGTTTGCATCATAATTATTAAAAAAACAAAATAATAATAACATAAAATAGAATTAAAGATGGCAACTAAAAACAAAAAAACAGTGACAGCAACAATAAACAAAACTGTTAAAACGGTAAAAAATACAGCAACAAAAGCAAATTCATTTGCATTAAAATCAACTGATAATGTTGTTTCTGAAGCAATCAAAACTGTAGGACAATGGCAAGGAGTTACGGATAAAGCTGTAAAAGGCGGATTAAAAGTAGCTGCAACGCAACAAAACATGATGTTTGATGCATTAGAAACTGCTAAAGGACAAATCTTAAAAGGGTTTAACAGATCTAAAGTTTTATTTAGCAAAAACTAAGAGTTGCTAAATAGTAATAAAGGGAGAAAGAGCCAAGTATCATTTTGATACTTGGTTTTTTTATTAGTGAAATTTTGTTTTGAAAAGTCCGACAAAGGCGGATGAATTAAAAATAAATAATTGAACTAATCCCGCTTTTTGAGCGGGATCACAAATTTAACACCTCAAAATTTTGAAAAGAGAGAGGTTTTTGAATATAGATTTATTCTGACTTTTTTGTAGGTAGTTAGAATCTAGCTCCTTCTCCGAAGAGGGAAGGTGTATTTTTATGAAATCAAAAGACGGAAGGGTAAAAAAGCGCTCTATTTTACAACTGCAACTCATCTGTAACTCGCACATATTATATTTGTGCCATAATTAATAAACAACAATAAAAACACATATATTATGGCAACTAAAAAGGCAAAAAAAGTAAGTAAATTAACAAAAGCAAAAGCAATCGTTAAAAAAATTAATAACGATTTAATTGATGCTTCTTTTGAAGCTATTGAAACTACAGTTAAAACTGGAGAGAAATGGCAAAAATTAACATCAAAATTGATTAAAAAAACAGAACCATTAACAAAGCAACAAATCAATATGTTTGTTGAAACTTCTGAAACAATTAAAGGACAAGTTGAAAATGCAACTACACGTTTAAAGAAATTAGTAGGTTATGACTCTACAATGATTAATCAAGCTAAAAAAATGATAACTGAAAACCCTTTGGCTCAGAAAGCTGAAGATATGACAGCTAAGTTGAAAAAAGAAGTAGCTAAAAACCCTTTAGTTAAAAAAGCTGAAAAAATGGCAACTAAACTTAAAAAGGAAATAGCTGAAACTATTGAAGAGGTTAAGGAAAAAGTAGAAGATTTTACTGAAGATGCCCAAGAAACAGTAGAAAAAGCAGTAAAGGGGAAGGTAAAAAAAGCACCTGCTAAGAAGAAGCCAGCTGTAAAAAAGAAAGCAGCTGGTGATATTGATACTTCAAAGAAAGTTTTTTATAATAAAATAACTCCACTGAAAATTGATATAGTGAGGACTACAATAAAAAATGATTTAAAAGTTATTAAAGGAATTGGTCCTAAAATTGAAACTATTCTAAATAAAGCGGGTATCACTTCTTACGAACAAATATCTAAAATATCACTATATACCCTTAATCAAGTGCTGACTGAAGCTGGTATTGTAAACTTAAAAATGTATAACATACCAGATTGGAAAGTTCAAGCTAAAACAATTAATAAAGCTCTATAATAATTGAGATAAAAAATTCTAAAATAAATTAAAATGAATACAAAAAAATCAAAAAAAGCAGTAGCTAAAAATAAATTTAATGCTGCAATCGATACTACTAAAATGGCATTCAATAATACTAAGAATGTAGCAAAAAAAGTAAATGGATTTGCATTAAATATGACTGAAGAAGTTGTTTCAGAGTCAGTAACTGTTGTTTGTCAATGGCAAGGAGTTACTAATAAAGCAATAAAAGGAGGGTTTAAATTAGTTGCAAATCAACAAGATCTCTTTTTTGATACCTTAGACACTTTTAAAGCGCAATTTTTACAAGGAAGAAAAAAGTTTCATAAACTTTTTGCATAAGTAATATTTGAATTAATTGAAAGAGAAGAATAGCCAAGCTACATTTATGTAGCTTGGTTTTTTTGTTTATAATACCAATTAAATGATTAATTTATTATAACCATATGATTTAAATCAGTTTTGTCATTCCTGCTGGTAGGGATCCATACAAAGTTTAGTCTATTTCGAAGTCTCTGGACTGCCTGCTCAGGAATGACATAGTTTTAAATTTGGAGCTGATAATTTATAGATAGTTATTTTACCTTTTTCAACACCAATGTTGTCATGCAACGCTTATCATCTACATTGACCGTTTTTAAAGGCTCTAAAAATGAAAGGCAGTGTGTTTTCATTAGCTGATTTATAATTTCTTTAGTATTTAAAAAACGAGTTGTTCCATCTGGAATGGAATATACACCATCAAAAATTTCTTTGACATTGTTTTCAATCCCAATATTTGAGGTCATTCTTATAAATAAAGAACCATTTACTTTTAAAACACGTACTAATTCAGCAAACATTATTTTAAAATGAGCAGTATTTTCTGCAAAATGCAATACTGCATTTGAAATTACATGATTAAAAAAATCATCCTTAAAAGGAATAGCATCTAATTCAGAAATGATAAAATTATCCTTTAAATTTGGATACATATTTTTTATATATTCAATACTTTTCGGGTTTTTATCAAGACCATATATATCATATTCATTGTGATAAAACCAGTATATATTTCTGCCTTTCCCACAACCTGCATCTAGTATACTATCATTATTAGAATATCTTTCCTTCATGATTTGATCAAACAGATAAATGTCAATATTTCCGAAAGGTTCTTTTACTAATTTATTCATTTAGAGAATTCTAT
>CAZHYX010000366.1:0-3003 GCA_964536675.1 uncultured Flavobacteriaceae bacterium | reverse complement strand
CTTATTTGTCTGATGGTATTATGCAAACGGGTGAAACAGTAGTTGCTCAACCCGATCTTTTTCCAGGACAGATAAAAATAAAGGATGTCAATGGGTTTTCACGAGATGCTTTTGGAGATCCTGAAGTAGATGAAAATGGTAGATTTATACCAACTGGAGCTCCAGATGGTATTATTGATGAAGCTGATATAGTACTTCTCGGATCAACAGATCCTGATTTTATTGCAGGGTTTAGCAATATAATTAGTTATAAGAATTTTGAACTGAACTTTCATTTTAATGGAATGTTTGGAAGAAAAATAGTTGACCAAACAGATTTTGCTTTAGGCGTTACTGCTGTTGGCGTTGCAACAAATGGGCGTAATGCCCTAGCAAGTGTTCATGATAGATGGACACCAGATAATCCATCTACTACAAGACCAGCTTCTCATTTTGGATTTTCAAGATATGATTCTGGAGACTTCTTTTTACAAGACGCTTGGTTCATTAGGCTTCAAAATGTTTCATTATCATATAAATTGCCAAGTAAGTGGGTAGAAAAATACTTATCTAGTGTTGCAATTAATTTAGATGCTCAGAATCTTTTCGTAATCACCCCTTATGATGGTGTTGATCCTGAAACAGATGCCTATGTTGCAGCCTACCCTAACGTCAAAACATTTACAATAGGAATTAATATAAAATTTTAAAAATATAGATATGAAAAATTTAAAATTATACTTGATAGGATTGTTCATAGTATTATCAACAGGATGTGATAATGAACTTGAATCTATTAACTACGACGAAATTAATCCAAGTATTTTCCCTTCTTCTGAGGCAGATGTTGAAGCTTTAATAGTTGCAGCGTATTATCCTTTAAGAGGATCTTGGTTTAATGGTATTCACTCAACATCTGAGAGAGGACTTATGTTTATTCTAGATGCAACTACTGAAATTCTTCAAGGTGGGTTTGGGGTACAACAAATTGCTACTTTGCATAGTTACAACCCTTCAACGACAGGAATAACACGTTTTTATGATGATTTTTACAATAAAATAAGTAGTATGACCTTGAATATAGATAGAATTGAACAATCTGATGTCAATGAAAATATAAAAAGGCTGGGTATTGCAGAAATAAAGTGTGCTAGAGCAATGTTAAGTTATGAGCTTTTTGATATGTATGGATCTTTAGTAGTAGCCCCTTTAGAAGTACTTCAAAACCCACTACAAGAAACTCCGTTAGCAAGATTATCACATGATGAAATGGTAAGTTTTATAGAACAAGATTTATTAGT
This sequence comes from uncultured Flavobacteriaceae bacterium, assembly GCA_964536675.1. Classification (GTDB taxonomy): domain Bacteria; phylum Bacteroidota; class Bacteroidia; order Flavobacteriales; family Flavobacteriaceae; genus Aureibaculum. The sequence goes on along the minus strand of CAZHYX010000366.1, from coordinate 1,723 downwards.
AGCAGCTACCGATTTAAAAGCTCCAAGTGAAACTAATTATGGAAGATTTAGTCAAGGAATGGCAAGAATGTTATTAATTAGATTATATCTACATGAAAAAAGATGGGCAGAGGTAGAAGAACAAGCCAACGCAATTATAGCTATGAATCATTACGAGTTAGAAAGTGATTATGTTGGTCTATGGAGTGTTGAAGCTCCTGTCGATAGTAAAGAAGTAATCTGGGCAGTACCAGCTGATTATGCTGGCACGAGTGAAAACCAATGGCAGTTAATGGTGTTACCTAGTAATTTTCCAGGAAGAGGAGGTTGGAGTACTATACAAAGTTCATGGGCTTTTTATGATTCATTTGAGCCAAATGATATTCGAAAAACAAATTTAATTGCAGAATATACAGGTACAGATGGTATTGTATATAATAGAGATAATCCTGGTACCGCAATGCAATTAGGGCCTATTCCTTTAAAAATAGCTGCTGATGCAGATAGAAATTCAGGATTAACAACTGTAGATATTATAGTTTATCGATTTGCAGACGTATTATTATCGAAAGCTGAGGCAATTGCTAATAAATTAGGTGCTCCAAACCAAGAAGCAATTGATTTAGTAAATATAGTGCGTGAGAGAGCGACTTTAAACCCTATTCTATTAGCTGATTATGCAGATATAAATACTTTTAATACAATGATACTTTTAGAAAGGTCACATGAATATTGGTGTGAAAACGGACAGTATCGTTCTGATTTAATAAGACATGGAAAATATACAGAACATGCAGATAATTTGAATGGTGTTGCAAGCGAAAGTGCTCCACATAAAGAATTATTTCCCTTTTCTTTAGCAAGGATAAGTGAAGGTAAAGGAGAATTTAAACAAAACCCTGGTTATAATTAGTATCTAAAAAATCATCATTCTTTTTTATACTAAACTTTAGGAATGATGACTCTTTTGATAGTATTAAGAGTTGAAAAAATAAGAATTGAAAAAACACATTTATAAAATGAACTCTAGAAGAAACTTTATAAAAAAAACCACTTTAGCTGGGGCAGGAATCTCCCTACTTCCAAACTTTGCTTTCGGAACGAATACATCTAAGGATAAATTAAAAGTTGGATTGATAGGAGTAGGTCTTAGAGGCACAAATCATTTAAATAATTTATTATTACGAGATGATATTTTGATTACTGCAATTTGTGATATAGATCCAAAGAGAATTTCACTAACACTTGATGCTATTAGCAAGGCAGGACAAAAAAAACCAGCAATTTTCGGAAAGAATGATTACGATTACAGAAATTTATTACAGTTAAAAGATGTAGATGCAGTTATAATATCAACACCATGGTTATGGCATACGAGAATGGCTAAAGATACCATGTTAGCTAAGAAATATACTGGCCTAGAAGTGTCTGCGGCTAATACGTTGGAAGAATGTTGGGATTTGGTAAATACTCACGAACAGACAGGAACGCATTTAATGCTTTTAGAAAACGTAAATTATCGAAGAGATATATTAGCGGTTCTAAACATGGTAAAACAAAATATTTTTGGAGAAGTTGTACATTTTAGAGGTGGCTATCAGCATGATCTTAGACACGTAAAATTTAATGATGGTATAACTGCTTATGGTAAAGGAGTTGAATTTGGTACAAAAGGAATTTCTGAATCAAAATGGAGAACCCAACATTCATTATTACGAAATGCTGATGTATATCCAACCCATGG
>CAZHYX010000365.1:0-3009 GCA_964536675.1 uncultured Flavobacteriaceae bacterium | reverse complement strand
TTTAACAAATTTTAAGTGAAAAAGAAACGATTTATATGGCTCGTTTTATAGTTAAGTTGGCATTACATTTTAAAAACGTTTCCCAATTGAAATTCCAGCCCTAGGATAACCATTGTCAATTTCATCAGTATTTATAAAATTTCGCCCACCACCAATATAAATCTCACCAATAAAACCGTTTTTTGTTAAAAACTTTCCTCCTACCGCCACTCCAAGTCCGAAACCCATTTTACTTCCATCTTTATTTACATTTCCAAAACCTATATAACTTGCTCCTTGGATTTGTTGTGAAAAAATAGCTGAATTTGCTTCCATAAAAAATCCTGCAGCTCGTTTCTTTCCAAAATAAATTCGATAATTAGGATATACTATAAATCGATAACTAATCTCTTTATCTAAAGGAAAAGCTAATGATATACCAACTGAAGATTCTTCGTTTATGATATATTCATAACTTAATTCAGGAAATTCTAATAATAAGGATCCCATATTAATTTTTAATTCATTATTCCCATCCATTTGTTCACCTTTAGCTTGTGCATATAATCCTATGGATGAAATTGTACATAGAATAATAAAGGTTCTTTTAATTTGTAGTTTTAATTTAGTTTCCATAATTCCAATATTTAATTGATTACCTTATCGAAGGTACCTGTATTATTCAATGTTCATATTGAAAAAACAGCGTTTGTAGTAAATATAATTCTTATTTTTTGCAAAATACACAGTTCAAAAATTTGTTTTTGCATAAAATGCAAAAACTTCCCTTCCAGTCTCGATAGTTATCGGGACTCGAAATTGGGAAGCTTTTTTGATAAATACAATCAAAATCTAAACGATTGATTTACCAATATCAGAAGCTCTGTCAGGCTTCTGTTTATTTAAATACTCTTGTGATTCAACAAATAACACGATTTGGCGTTGTTCAGTTTTCTTTTTACAATTCTCCCTTGATATACAGCAAGAGTATTTTTTCATTAATTAATCATCCAATACTTTAATAACTCTATCATTTACTTCTTTAATTGGAAAAATAAATTTTCCTTCATTTGTTTTTAATACTAAGCATATATTATCTATAGCGTCTATAGTTCCTTGAACTTCTCCAACTTTAATTCGTTGACCTACTGCTAAGTTTTTACGAGAATAAAATCCGAATAACAAACGCTGCACTATTTCTTTAGAGCCTAACCCAAAAGCAATTGTAAAGGCAAATAATAAAGCTCCAAGAATAATAGTCAAATTGTTAGTAATTACATCTGTATTAATTCCAGCTTGATTTAGGGCTGTGATAGTTATAATTAATAGTATCGCATAAAAAACGATATTGCCAATAATAGCTGAACCGCCTAGATCAAAAGATTTAAATAACGATTTAATTGCATTTCTAATAATATTAGCTATATAAATGCCTATCATTAAAATAGCGATAGCACTAAATAATTTTGGTAAATAACGAATTAGATTGCCTATTTCTTGAGATATCATTTGCAAACCAAGTATATCAGAAACAATAATAACCAGTACAAAAATCAAAATCCATTTTACAGCCTTAACAATAAAATTTGCGGGTTTAAATTGAAAGTCATAATTTTCAAAAATTTCTATTTCATTTAGCTTATCTGTCCAAGTATCAATTTTGGTGAATTTCAAGGTCTTTCTTATTAAAAAAGTAATCAATTTAATTAGTAACCATCCAATAATTAATACTGCAATAGCTGCTAATATTTTTGGTAAAAAGTTCAACAATACTTGCCACATTTCTTGAAGAAATGATAAATCTACTTGTTTAAGTTGTAATGCCATTTTTATTAATATTTAGTTTGATTAATTAGGGTTAATTTAATTTTTATTTTTATTTATTCTTAAAAGACTTTCAACAGTTTCAGGATATTTAATTGCCAATAAGTCTGCCATATCAATCGCCAATGTTATAAATGAAATATCATTCATAACTTTTTCTTTCAACATTTTAGGGAGTTCCTCCTGATTTAATATTTTTTTAAAAGGATTATCCATTACAATTTTTTATAAATTTTCATTACTTTTTCTCTTGCTCTTTTCAATCGCATTTTTACAGCACTTTTACTTATTTCTAATACTGTTTGTAGTTCTTTTATTGAAAGGTCATCTTGATATTTCAATAATAATATCATCTTATCTTTAGGGTCAATTATAGATAATACCTTCTTTAATTTTTTTGTTTTTATTTGAAAAATATCATATTCTGTAATTTCAACTATTGAGTATTCTTCAATTTCAACTTTCTGAACTTTTTCTCTTGTCTTATATGAGTTTCTTTGAATATAATTTACACAAAAGTTATAGGTAAAAGAATAGAGCCAAGTAGAAAACTTAGAAGTCCCTTTAAAAGTGTGAAGCTTCATATAGAGCTTAATAAAAATATCGTGTGTTAAATCTTCTGCCTCAACTTTAGAATTTGCAAACCCTAAACATTTATTATAAACTATTTGTGCATATCTATCATATAGTTCAGCAAACAGAATACTCTCTTTGGTCTTAACTATCTTTTTAACGAGTTCTTCATCGCTAATTAGGCCAATTTTAACAGATGCTTTCAATATATTATTCTATTCTTTATCCTTATGACACATATAATACCAAAAAGTCACTTTTTAAATAAAAAAACTTTTTTGTAACATTTTTTAAACGAATCCCGTATATATAAGTACACAACAAAAAATAAGGGTATTAATTTAAATTAAATAAATGAGACAACTTAAAATTACAAAACAAGTTACTAATCGCGAAACAGCTTCATTAGATAAATATTTGCAAGAAATTGGTAAAGTAGATTTAATTACTGCCGATATGGAAGTTGAATTAGCACAACGTATTAAAGCAGGTGATCAACTTGCTTTAGAACGTTTAACAAAAGCAAATTTACGTTTTGTAGTATCGGTTGCTAAACAATATCAAAATCAAGGATTAACTTTACCTGATTTAATTAATGAAGGTAATTTAGGTTTGGTAAAAGCCGCTAAACGT
>CAZHYX010000364.1:0-3022 GCA_964536675.1 uncultured Flavobacteriaceae bacterium | reverse complement strand
ATTTCCTTAAAATCAGAACGTTTATGATAATCAGTGTCATAATGCGCAAAGCTTATTTTACCTTCAATATCAATTAAATAAGTTGCAGGAACCGGTAAGGTGTTACTATTTTCAGTATTATATTCAGCTATCTTTTTTTTAGTAAAACCGAAATAGCTAGTAATATTCTGTTTGTTTGCTTCAAAAGCTACTTTATAAGCATTCATTATTTTATTATCAACATCATGAATAATAGAAAACGTAGCATCTAACTTTTTACTGGTTTCAATGGTCTTCTCCACTTTTTCTGGGGTAACAACAATTACAAATACTCCTTTCTTAGTAAGTTCTTCTAAATTTTCTTGTAGTGAAGCCAAATGTTTTCTACAATATGGGCACCAATTACCTCTATAAAAAAGAAGTAATATTTTTTTCTCCTTTAAAACTTCTTTCGAGTCAATAATTTTCCCAAATTGATCTACCCCGCTAATCAATGGGGCCTTCTCTCCTACTTTTAAATGTTCATTATTTATTTGTGAAAATGTATTTATTGAAAATATTGTTATTATAAATAATGTTATAAAATTTTTCATTGTAATCTTTTTAGATGTTTTAGGAATGTAGTCGATTGATAAGAATATCCTTACAGTCTAACACAAATAAACATCAAAATACTCGTTAAAATTTGTTTGCTTTTCCTTTCTACTTCACAATAAAAATAAACTACCCCGAGGCAGAGCCATCGAAGTACCGTGCCTCGCTGCAGGTGGGTTAAATGGGTTTTGCTACGCAAACATCGTTATTTCCGCCCCAAAGGATCGGGGAATTAAACCACATCTTCTCGTCCGCCGTAACGGAACGCGAAGGAGGATTAAACCGTAACTTAGGCTCAATCTCTCTAAGTTAAAGGGGTTGTAACCCTTCCGTCTTACTCTCCGAATATGCCATACTGAAACAAGTTCAGCACAGGCTCTTTTCTTTTTAAGGGAAGGAATTTATTTCTGACTTCCAATAAACTATTAGTAAAACTCCTATCCTTGAAAAAAGGAGGAAAATTTTAGAGAATAAATTTAAAGTGAAGTTACAATTATAAACTCCTTCCCATTAAAAGGGAAGGTGTCCACCAAAAGGTGGGCGGAAGGGTTAGGTAATGTTAATATATTTTATAAGACAATCCAAACACAAAATTTGATTCAGGCATCGGTACAAAATCCTTTTCACTATACTCAGTATCAAAAATATTATTTGCCAATGCAAAAATTGTAAACGCTTTTAGAGTAGCTGTAATTTTTGCATCTACAACACTGTAAGAGTTTACAGGTCTCTCAACATACCTATAAGCAATACTTTGTTCTAAAAATTTTAAGAATTTGGTATTTAAGGTTGTAGTAAAATGGTGTTTTATAGAGGTATTAATTAAATATCTTGAAGCAAAAACATCAACATCATTATAATCATCTTCTAAAAAGGTATAATTTAAATTTAACCCTTGTTCAAAATTATTAACTTTAAACTTATATGAGGTGTTAACTTCAAACCCTTGGGTTGTAATTTTTCTTAAGTTTTGAGCTAAAAAAATTGGACTATCTTCCGTTTCCTTTACATAATCAACTAAATCGGTTGCAACTCTAAAGAATGCAGCTGTACTAAAAGAAAATTTATTGGCTTGATATTTTATACCCATTTCTTGAGTAACTGCTTTTTCGGGTTCTAAATCTTCATTTCCTGAAAGAAAATTAGGTATATTTATATATAATTCGGTATATGTTGGCACTCGATAAGAATAACCTACATTCCAATAAAATTTTGTGTAATCATTTATTTTATAACCTAAGTCAAAACCAGGCAAAATCTGAAATTCAAAATCAGAGAAATAATTGAATGAAACACCAGGTGTAACATCTAATTTATTATTTGCAAATATAAAACGCTGTTCTAAAAATACATTAAACATGGTTCTATTTTGATTACCCAAATTATTACTTGCTAAGGTAATACTTGCTATATCAATTCCGAAACCGGTAATCCCTATCTTTGATGTGTAGGAGGCATTCACTTCTGCACCTACTTTATTAGATATATTAAAATTTCTTGAAAAGCTTGGATCTTCACGTCTTAATAAAAACATATCCTGATTTCTTTTCCAATAGAGTTTTGGTTTAATAACGAGAGCATCTGTCTTAAATTCAGTTGAAACACCTACCAAACTGGTTTGAGTTTCTTCATATTCATTAAAATTTGGAGAATTCGTATAGAAATTATTCGCACCAAACTTACGCTCGCCAAAACTAGCCAATACTGTTATAGGTTCATTTTTGGTGTTGATACTACTCTTTATAAAATAATTTTGATTTTTAAAATCGGTATTATCACGATAACCTTCACTAGAATTGTTAGAATAATGAACTTGATGAGATGCATCTTTTAATTGAACAGAAGCTGTTATATTAAGTGATTTTCTATCAAAAGAACCACCTGTTAAACTAACTTTAACATTATCTTCAGTTGTTTTTTTGGTTACAATATTTATAGCTCCATTAAATGCATTTTGGCCGAAAACTCGAGCCGCCGGACCTTTTATAATTTCAATCCGTTCTATGTTCTCTAGAGGAATCATCATATTCATCGTATGATGACCCGTTTGTGGGTCTTCTGTTTTAATTCCATCAATCAAAACTAAGGTTTGATTAAAATGACCTCCGCGAATATATAAATCTGATTGCATACCATCAATCCCTCTACGTCTTACATCAATTCCCGCAACTTGTTGTAATAAATCTGCAACATTTGTTGCTGCACTTTTTTGAATATCTTTTGAGGAAATAATTCGAATCGTTCGTGAATTTTCAGAAAAAGGTAAGTCAATTCTACTTGAAGTGATGACGACTTCCTTAAGTTTTATAGTATCGTTTTGTGCGATACCTATTATACTGATAAAAATAAAAAATAGTAGTAGTAAACTATTTTTTTTCATTACTTTAATTTAATATTAGCGGCAAATATATCTAAAAATATATCTAAAAATAAGTTATAGTTGTTATGA
>CAZHYX010000363.1:0-3031 GCA_964536675.1 uncultured Flavobacteriaceae bacterium | reverse complement strand
TAGTAAAATTTTCGCGAAACTAACAAATATTTTTAAAGGTGTTCGAAATTTAGATGAAGCAACTTTTCTTTACACTCTTTTTCAAGTTCCTCTTCATAAATATAGTCTCATTAATAAAATCAATGAAAAACTCATTGTTTGGCAGATAAAAAGGCTATGTAAAAAACTTGATATTATTGAGCCAATTTTATGGTTTGTATTACCTCATGTAACACCAGTACTTGGGAAAATAAATGAAAAACTAAGCGTTTATTATTGTGTAGATGACTACGCAGAACTGCCTGGTGTTGATAAACATAAAATAGAAGAAATGGACAAGGTAATGTCCGAGAAATGTGATTTAGTATTTGTAACTGCCAACCCATTGTTAGAGAAGAAAAGTAATTACGGTGAAAAAGTACATTTAAGTTTACATGGAGTTGACTTTGAACACTTTAACTCCGTTGCAAAAAAAGACCATGAAATTCCTGATGAAATTAAACATTTAAACTCGCCTGTTATTGGCTTTTTTGGATTAATTGAAAGATGGATTGACCTCGACCTAATTAAATTTTTAGCAACTGAACGACCAGACTGGCAATTTTTAATGATAGGAAGAGTGGCTATTGAAGAAAACCCTTGTGCAGACCTTAATAATGTTCATTTCTTAGGTGCTAAAACTTATGAAGAATTGCCTGCTTATGCACAATCTTTTGATATTTCCCTTATCCCTTGTAAAAACAACGAACTTATTAGAAACTTTAATCCTCTAAAATTAAGAGAATATCTTGCAATGGGAACCCCTGTTGTCACCATTTTTTTTCCTGAAATTGAAGAATTTAAAAATGAAGTCAGTATTGCTTATAGCAACGAAGAATTTCTAAAAATGATTGATACAGAATTAGAAACGAATTCCCCTGAGAAAATAACTCAACGTGTTGAGCGTGTTCGCCCACTTTCATGGGAAAATCGATATGAATATATTAAAACAATAGTGAATAACAAGTTAGATGAAAAATAAAATACCTAATCAAAATAAAACTATTTTAGTCACTGGTGGCACAGGGTTTATTGGTCAACACCTTGTAAAAAGAATATTAGCTAATGGGTATAAGGTTCGTTTATTGAGCAGGTCAAAGGAAAACTCCGCAATCACTACACCCGATCAGTTAGAGTGTATTAAAGGAGATATATCCCATACACATGATGTAATTAATGCATGTAAAGGCATTCATGCTGTTTATCACTTATCAGCAGCTATGCAAGGAAATTGGGATGACCATCAAAAAATAACAATTAATGGAACCAGGAATATTGTTAAGGCATGTGAAGAAAATAAAGTTAAACACCTTATTTATATCAGCACACTCAATGTCTACGATGCGTCAAACTATAAAAAGGATAAAACCATCAGTGAAGATTTTCCTTATGAAACAAAACCTGATATGCGCGGTAATTATTCTCATGCTAAATTGATTGCAGAAAAATACCTTATTGAACATCAACCAAAAAACCTGGTTGTAAATATAATTAGACCAGGCTTAGTGTATGGCAATCCTGAACACCCCTTTTCGCTAGATGTAGGAAAAAAACTGTTTAACAAATTTTTCATTATCCCTGGTATGGGTAATAAGAAAATTCCCTTTGTTTATGTTAAAAATTTAGTCGATGCAATTCTCTGTATAAATATAGAAGAAACCGGTCCAGATAATAGCTTAAAAGTTTATAATGTCACTGACAAAGACCATGTAACGGCCAGACAGTATTTAAAAGAATATTTAGCTATAACCAATCAATCCTTTTTGAATATATATATTCCTTTCACTTTACTTCTCTTAGCTGGAAAGACTGTTGATATACTAAATAGAATAAGACACAAAAAAAGCTATCTCTGTTATAAAATAAAACTGCTAATGAATGAGTCATTATATAGTACTGAACACATTCAAAAAGATCTTAGCTGGTCCCAACGTTATGATTTTAAAAGTGCTATGTTTGACTTTTTAGGTGCAAAAAAACCTTAAAATCAATCTATCTGAGTGGCGCGAGAACGTACTAGGACGATTAATAGTTTTAACAGCCATTAAGCATTAACTGTTATACAGTGCTAAATATTTATTGATCATCTGCTTTTGGCTATATTGCTCAATGACAACCTCTCTCGATTTCTCCCCAAATCTTATACATTTCTCTTTGTCATTTGCAAGACTTGTTATTGCATTAGAAAATGCTACATAATCCCCCACGTCAGCAAGTAAACCATTTTCATTGTTTTTTACTAAATCAATATTTCCACCAGTCTTTGTTACAATTGCGGGTAAAGAACAGCTCATAGCTTCTAATAAACTAATACTCATACCTTCGCTTATCGATGATAGTTCATAAGCATCGAAGGCTTGCAAGTAATTTACCACTTCATCCTTCTCACCAAGAAAATGTACGATATTGTCTAAGCCATATTCAACAATAGTGTTTTGAATTGAATCACGTTCAGGTCCATCGCCAATAATAACAAGATGCAAAAGAGCCCCATGCTCTATCGCATAGTTAACAGCCTTTAACAACATAAGATGGTCTTTGACTGGAACTAATCTACTTACAGTTCCTATCACAAAAGTATCATTTTTTATATTTAACTCTTTTCTTGTTTTTCTCCGCACATCATTGTTAGGAATGAATTTTTTCGTATCAACGCCATTATCAATAACATCAATTTTATCTTCACTAATTCCACATTTATTAACAATCGTTTTTTTCAATTGTTCTGAAACAACAATAAAATGATCAAAAACATAAGATAATAATTTTAATAATTTATATCTTCTATTCTTTCCCCCATCAACAAGGGAATGATCCGTATGAACAAACTTAATATTAAAAAATAATAGCGCTGGAATCAGCAAATAAAGACCCGATAAAAAATTATTTGTATGTACTACATCAATATTATAGTGTTTTATATTTTTTACTATCCTAAAAACCATTTTAAGGTCTATTCCATCCTTTTTTTCAAGGTCTATAACTATGACTCCATTTTTTTTAAGTGCCAGTT
>CAZHYX010000362.1:0-3037 GCA_964536675.1 uncultured Flavobacteriaceae bacterium | reverse complement strand
ATCTTTTCAAAAAAATTTCATTAGGTACCGAAGGGTATTTAACACAAATGCGTTCTAAAATAGTAAGCAGAGAGCATTTAAACGAAATAGGAAAAGATTTAGCACTCATACGTTTTGTAATTAGTAATGTGCCTATGAAAAATTTTGGAGATAATATACATGGTAACATTTTTGAAGCCTTAATTGGTGCAGTTTTTTTAGACAAAGGGTATCTCACTTGCGAAAAATTCATCTATAGAACCGTTATTGAACCTTATGTAGATATTGAGCGATTAGAAGGTAAAATAACAAGTTATAAAAGTGTTTTGATAGAATGGTGTCAAAAAACCAAAAAACAAATTCATTATGATGTTTATGAAGATACAGGCAATGATGCTATCAAACATTTTAGTGTAAAACTTTATATTGATAATGAAATTGTTTCTAAAGGCAGAGCAACTTCAAAGAAAAAAGCAGAAGAAATCGCTTCTAAAAGGGCGTACTATAAGTTTCAGGATAGAATTGAATTGTGATTCTTTTTTATGTTTTATCTAATTTTCCTTTTAAAATAGATTGTAGTAGATATTCGAAAATAGCCTCCTGAAAGTTTAAAATTACCTCGCCTTGATTCTGAAATTCTTAATCTTCCAAATTGATATTCGCCTTCTAAAATATCAATAAATAGCTCTTGTTAACTGTTTTTTAAATTCAACTTTTATAGGTATTGATAAATACAAATAGGCATAATCTTTTTCGAGACCTTCATATCCGTCAAATTCTTGGAAAACATCCTCTTTATTTAAAGTAAGTGATAAACTATAAAGTGGGATTAATGTTACTTTTGTACCTAAATTAACTCCATTGTTTATCCCTATAAAAATGTCGTTTTACCCCAAATTAAAGCTTTGTATCTCATCATAATCTATAGTACTAAAAACTTAAATTTTAAACCCAATACCCAATCTTATTGTTCTTCTTTTTGAATTGAACAATTCCAGTACGAAATCATCTATTTGCTTAGTAAAACCATGTCCATATCTTAATTCGCCAAAAAATCTTTTAGAAATAGTATACTGTGTTCCTATAGATAGAGAAAAACCCAACTTTCTAAACTTATATCCAACCTCTGAATCAGCGGAATCGTCATCCAATATATAATCTAATTTTGGACCTAAGAGTACAACCCACTTGTTATTAAATTTATACTTCAATAAGACAGGGATTTCTATTAAATGAAAATCGTCGGTGTAAGAAAATAATAATTCATTTTGTAGATTTAACTTATAGCCAAGTTCAGTGTCAGAAAAAAAGCTGACATATAGCTCTACTCCAGTATAATAATCATTATTTTCTCCGATAATATAACTATTATTCAAGCCTCCTTTAAAACCAAAAGTTGTTATTTTTCCATTTTGGCAATATGACAATTTAGATAAAAATAAAAATAAAAATAAAAATTTATTCATAGATATTAAAGTTGATGTAATAAACCATCAATCTTATTATAATTGATGGTTTATAAAAATTTATTTACCAAGACAAAACTAATTCTTTTGTCACTCCACTCTGATAAAAAATTCCTTTGAATTTTCCGTTTTCAACTTTGGGATGATAAAGAGCATTCCAGTCTTGATAACTGTATTTTGATTTTTTTCGCCTTTTTACACTTCGCCTTTCATTTAATTCTAAGGTAGAGTGACATAAATCGTTTCTAACCTTACCATTTAATCCCGCGGAAATATGTGTTCTCCATTTTCTCCATCTACTTCCTCTTTTCTTATACGATTTCATTTTTGATTTAATTTTACCTGCCCAAGGACCAAATCCCCGTCTGACTTTAATTGTAGCTTTGATTCTTTTATTAGTGGCTGTACTTAAAATCTCTCTTTTAGATTTACTAGTGTTACAATCAACCGATGAACTTGATGATGTATCTATAATCACATTATCATTATTTACTACAGAGGTATTACCATTATTGAATTCTATTAAAGTTTGATAGTCGCCATCGTCAATAATTAAATAGATACTTTGTTGATTAGATGAAGTTATAGCATCAACTTCTTCCGATTCTTCATCATTTAATTTTTTATAAATAACATTTCCTATCTGTACCTCACCTAATATGTTAACAAGAGACATTTCGGCTTCATCAAAATCATAAATCGGATTATTATCGGGGTCGCTTATAGGATTAAGATTATCATTGTTAAGCCAGGCTTCTTCTGCAATTAAATATTTTTGTCGTAATGATTGTAATCCATTCTGACTTTCGAAATCAGTTAATGGTTTCTCACTGTCAAAACCTAATTCTTCTTCTTTATCATTTAAAGCATCATCATCTAAATGATTCCATTGTGCTACAAAAGCATCATCCCAAGCATCAACTTGGGTATCTAAATCATTTTTATAATTCTCATAAGATTCTTGATCAACAAACGTGGCAATAGTCATACCAAAGCTCTTACCATTTTCACCACTACCATAGTTAATTACCTTTAGTCCATTACCATTAAAAGAACTTTCAACCATATTAACAGGTTCATCATTACAACTTATTAAAAACAATACACTTAATAGCGGTATTGTTAGTGGTTTAAAAAAATTATTATTTATTTTCATTATTTTAAATTTTGGATTTAATATTTTCTGGATTTCGTGAAAATCTTTACATTTTAACATCACCAAAGGCATTTTCTGACCAAAAAAATTTAATTTTGCATCTCCTCTGGTTATTTGGCTGATTTACTATTTCATAGGCAATTGGTTTTAAAATTAATATTCATTAGTCCGTTTATATTTTATTCACATTTAACTGGAGGTTTTAAATATTACTATTCTTAACAAGTAAAGGATTAACAATACCAATTTACCTATATGGTATTACTACTAAATTTAATCTATTTGTAAAAATTGTTGGTCTATTGATTTGCGAAAAGTCTTATTCTTTTTCTCATTAGCATGTTTAGCTCTATTTTTTTACTCAAACGCTTGTAAATATACAAAATCCCCCCCCCAATAAAAATAGTGAAAATGGTGAATTTTTAAAATACCCAAA
>CAZHYX010000361.1:0-3043 GCA_964536675.1 uncultured Flavobacteriaceae bacterium | reverse complement strand
GCTTGTCCAACAAACGGTTCAGATTGTGGCTCGCTTCGCGATCACAATCTAACCTAGTTCGTTATGCCATCTATTTGATTAAAAACATAATCTACATGTGCTTCTTTCATTAGATATAAATCTAGTTCTCCTTCATCGCTGAAACCTTGAATTTTAGATTTATATTTTTGAGAATTAGCTGTATCTTCTATTTCAATTTTTCTTTGCTTACTAATTTCCAAATATTCCACTTCCTTATCGATACCTAGAAATTTTCTTTCAAGTAAATTTGCGGCAATTCCGGTTGTGCTACTACCAGTAAATGGATCTAAAATCCAGGCACCTTTTTCTGTTGATGCCAATATTAATCTTGTTAATAAAGATAGTGGTTTTTGTGTAGGATGTTTGCCACAGCTTTTTTCCCACTTTGCTATTGCTGGTAACCGCCAGACATCCTTCATTTGCTTGCTGTTATTTAACTGTTTCATTAAGACATAATTAAAATAATGTGGGATTTTTTCTTCTTTACGTGCCCAAATAACCTGTTCAGTGGAGTGTGTAAAAAAGCGGCATGAAAAATTTGGAGGAGGATTAGTCTTCTCCCAAGTTATAACATTTAAAATTTTGAAGTCTAGTTCTTGAAGCATCTGCCCAACACTAAAGATATTGTGAGCAGTACCACTAATCCAAATAGTTGCATTTGGCTTCATTTTATCTCTAATTAAAGATAGCCACCTTCTATTAAAATTATTAATTTCGTTAAATCCATAAGATTTATCCCATTCCCCTTTGTTTACACTAGCTATTTTCCCATTTTTAATAGTTAAGCCATCGTTAGATAAGAAGTAGGGCGGGTCGGCAAAAACCATATCAAATTCAAAATCAAATTTAGGTAGACCATCAAATATATCCTCATTTATGAGGGTGAAGCATTTATCTTTCGACTTGAAATATGACTCGAGCATTACGATAGCTCTTTATTTATTATGTCTGTAAATTCTTTTATGCTTGTTAGATTGTATAATTTAGGAATTGAATTAAAAGCTTCATTTAGCTTATTTTTAGCTGAATGCCAGCCTTGCCCATCAGTTATCCACACAAATTCGAAATTATCATATTGATTTATTTTAGGTGATATATCAGTATAAGCGCGAGCAGTTTCATTTAATTTTGAACCACCGCCATTATAATAATTAACTTCTATGAGATATGTTTTAACTTTTGTTTGAATTACAAAATCAAATCTCTTTATATCTTCTCCTAAACTTTTCAACTCAGGAAAAGTATCGCTTTTGACTTCTGATTTATAAGGTATATTATTTTTACTGAATATGGAGGCAACTAATCTTTCCATATTCTTACCGCCCCTGTTTTTACGAGCATTAGTATCCAAACCAACTTCAATACCAAAAACGTAATCGACTAGATTTTTTATGGTTTTATTTTTTATGATTTCTGACAGTCCAGTTTCATTTATATATTCAATGATTTTATTTGCATCAGAAAAATAGCTATTAAGAAATACGACTTCGCCATTTGGAGCTATTAATTCTCTATTGTCTCTAACTGCTATTAATATGTTTAGTACTGAGAAGCATCCTTTATTTTCTTCATATAGATCTTTTACTGCTTTGCTTATATCATCTTTTCCAATTAAATAATTTAACTGATTAAGCTTTATTGATAATTTATTAATATTATTTGTTACTTTTTCAAAATCAACAAAAAAGTCTAAAGTAGAGTTTGTTGTACTCAATTGCTCCATAAAATCATTAAATTCCATTTAAAGCCCCTTGGTTTGTGATAAGCAACTCCGTTAAAAGTCCTCTTTTATTTGGATTTGCGTTTATACTTCTTTTGGCAACAACTCTATTTATTTTATATCCTTCATATAATTCATCAAAAAAATCATTACTCGGGTCTTTTCCTTTTACGTCCGAATTACTTAATATCCAGTTGTGGCCTAACAATGTCAATTTATCACAAAACATTTTTAATCTTTTCTGTTCGTTATCATTAAACAGACTCTTAGTATATGAATTAAAACTTGAAGTTTCAGATAAAGGCTTATAGGGTGGATCGAAATAGAAAATAGAATCATCACCTGCATGATCTAGAGTTTTTTCAAAATCTCCTGTTAGAAATTCAACTTTTTGTAATGATTTACTCACAGATTTAAGGTTTTCTTCATTACAAATTAACGGTTTTTTATAACTACCAATTGGAACATTAAACTGATTTTTTTTATTAACTCTATACAGTCCGTTAAAGCATGTTCTGTTTAAAAAGATAAATAATGAAGCTTGCGTCAGTTTGTTGCAATTTCTTGTATTAAAAAGTTCTCTCTTATCGTAATAATACTTTTTTTTCTTTTCTGGTTTTTCAGAAAACTGGTAGTACTCATCCTCAAACTGTTTTAAAGCTAAAATAAGGTTGTTAACATCTGATTTTATTATTTTATAAGAATTTATTAAATCCTCGTTAATGTCATTAATTACGGCATGTTTTAAATTAGGGAAATTATTTAAAACCCAAAATAACACCGCTCCGCTCCCAACAAATGGCTCAACGTAAGAAAATTCATCATTTGTTTGGTATATAAAATTTTCTTTAATATCATCTATTAATTGGGTTTTACCACCCGCCCATTTTAGAAATGGTTTGACTTGCTTCTCTTTCATCCATTTTCCTCGCATGATACTTCAATGTCAGCACGATAGCCTTCCGCGAACGCCGCATGTGGGCTTTTATGTCTTATTGTACCAGCTTGGCTTATTGGTAATTCATCTAGATTTATATCAATTTTTTCTTCACGATTTAATCCAGATTGATATTCTGCTTCATAAGCACACTCCGCACATTTGTGGCGACCATACCCTCCTTGATCATGTGGTAAAGCGGTAAAACCATCCCAGTATCTATGTTCTTTATTGCATGTTGTCATTGTATTGCACCTTATCTTTTAAGGTATAACGCTTAACCTATCTTCGTGACTTATGCCTTACTAACTCATGATTATGCCTTTAGCTCCCGTATGGTATAGTATGGAGGCTATGAAAAATCC
>CAZHYX010000360.1:0-3048 GCA_964536675.1 uncultured Flavobacteriaceae bacterium | reverse complement strand
ACATCAATTCAAATTTTTAAACCGCTGAATTTTCAGCGGTTTTTTTGTTTAAAATTTTAATGAATAAACCTATCTTTGTACAACCAAAAAACAACTATGACTTTAATAAAATCTATATCAGGAATCCGTGGAACAATTGGTGGAAATGTCAATGATAATTTAACACCAGTTGATGCTGTAAAATTTGCAGCTGCTTATGGTAGTTGGTTAATAAAAAGAAATGCTAACAAAGATAAGTTGACGGTTGTTCTTGGTAGAGACGCTAGAATATCAGGTAAAATGATTAGTAGCTTAGTAGCCAATACCTTGATTGGCTTAGGTATTGATGTTAAAGATTTAGGCCTTTCAACAACTCCAACTGTTGAAATTGCAGTAACTATTGAAAAAGCTGATGGCGGTATTATTTTAACAGCATCACATAATCCGAAACAATGGAATGCCTTAAAATTGCTAAATGAAAAAGGTGAATTTTTAAATGGTATAGATGGTGAAGAAATTTTAAAATTAGCTGAAGATGATGGTTACACTTTTGCAGACGTTGACAATTTGGGAGTATATACCAAAGAGAAAGGCTATATGAATAAACATATAGACCAAGTATTGAAATTAGATTTGGTTGATGTAGAAGCTATAAAAAATGCAAACTTTAAAGCTGTAGTTGATGCTGTTAATTCAACAGGAGGGATTGTAATACCCGATTTATTAGAAAGATTAGGTGTAGAATGCGTAAAACTATATTGTGAACCAAATGGTCATTTTCCGCACAACCCTGAACCATTAGCAGCACATTTGACTGATATTTCTGAATTGGTTGTTAAAGAGAAAGCCGATTTAGGTATAGTAGTTGACCCTGACGTTGATCGTTTAGCATTGGTTTGCGAAGACGGTTCTATGTTTGGAGAAGAATATACTTTAGTTGCTTGTGCTGATTATGTTTTGAGTCAAACAAAAGGCAATACAGTCTCAAATTTATCATCTTCAAGAGCGTTGCGAGATGTAACCGAAAAACACGGTGGTACTTATCAAGCGAGTGCAGTTGGTGAAGTAAATGTTGTACAATTAATGAAAGATACTAATGCTGTTATTGGTGGCGAAGGTAATGGCGGGATTATTTATCCTGAATCACATTATGGTAGAGATTCATTAGTAGGTGTCGCTTTATTTTTATCACATTTAGCAAAATCCAACATGAGTTGTAAAGAGCTTCGTGAGAGTTATCCGAATTATTTTATGAGCAAAAATAAAATTCAATTGACTCCAACATTAGATGTTGATAAAATTTTAACTACTATAGCTAAAAAATATGCAAATGAAGATGTAAGTACCATTGACGGTGTAAAAATTGATTTTGCAGATGAGTGGGTACATCTTCGTAAGTCTAACACAGAACCTATTATTAGAGTCTATACAGAAAGTACCTCGCAGAAAAATGCAGATGAGTTGGCAAAACGTATTATGAATGAAATAGCAGCTATTGCCGGAATTTAAATAAGAAGTCAGGATTATGAAAAAATCTTCTTTAGAAAATTATTTTAGTCAGTTTAGAAAACATATAATTGGTATAGATCAATCTTTTGAATCTCCCTATGGAAATAAAAAGATTATTTATACAGATTGGACAGCCAGTGGAAGACTATATAGACCTATTGAAGAAAAAATCATCAATGAATTTGGCCCCTTTGTGGCAAATACACATACTGAAACTTCCATTACAGGTTCGGCAATGACACAGGCATATCAAAAGGCTCGTTATATTATAAAAAAACACGTCAATGCTAATAATAATGACTGTTTAATTACTGAAGGAACCGGTATGACCGGTGTTATTAATAAATTCCAACGCATTTTAGGATTAAAAATATCAGAGAGTATGAAGAAATATACTATAATTCCTGATGACTTAAAACCTATTGTTTTTATTACACACATGGAACATCATTCTAATCACACCTCATGGCTAGAAACCATTGCAGATGTTGAAGTGATACCTTGCGAGGAAACGGGATTGGTATGTTTTAATAGTTTTGAAAAATTACTTGAACAATATAAAGATAGAAAGGTTAAAATTGCCTCAATTACAGCATGTTCTAATGTAACCGGTATTAGAACCGACTATCATAAAATGGCAAAAATGATTCATAGTTATAATGGATTTTGTTTTGTTGATTTTGCTTGTTCGGCACCTTATGTTTCTATTGATATGCATCCCAAAGATAAAGATGCATATTTAGATGCTATTTTCTTTTCACCTCATAAATTTTTAGGTGGTCCCGGAACATCAGGTGTGTTAATTTTTAGTGATAAATTATATCATAATTCAGTTCCTGATAATCCCGGAGGCGGTACTGTTACTTATACCAATCCTTGGGGAGATCATCGTTATATTGAAGATATTGAGTTGCGCGAAGATGGTGGAACGCCTGGTTTTTTACAGACTATTAAAATAGCCTTAGCAATTCAGTTAAAAGAACAAATGGATTCCGAAAAGATATTAGCCCGAGAACATGAAACAAATGACTATATCTTTTCCCGGTTAAAAGGAATTGAAAATTTACACTTATTAGCAGAAGAGCATGAAGACAGAATTGGTATTTTCTCATTTTATATAGATGAATTACATTATAATTTAGGAGTCAAATTGTTGAATGATAAGTTTGGAGTACAAACTCGTGGCGGATGTTCATGTGCAGGTACTTATGGACATTTTTTATTACATATCAATACAATGACTTCAGAAGAATACCGACATAAAATTATAGATGAAGGTTGTTTAATAGAAAAACCAGGATGGATTCGTATGTCTATTCATCCAACCATGACAAATGCTGAAGTTGAATATGTTTGTGATAGTATTATAGCTTTAGCTAAAAACTTTAAAGATTGGAAAGAAGACTACATATATAATGCAACTTCAAATGAGTTTGAATACATGCACAACCATCAAATAGAAAAGAAAATGGTTGAAAAATGGTTTGACAATTAATTACGTCATTACGAGTAAAACCAAGTGAAGTATAGCAATCTGTTTTTTAACTGAAAAAATATTTT
>CAZHYX010000359.1:0-3052 GCA_964536675.1 uncultured Flavobacteriaceae bacterium | reverse complement strand
TTTAATGTAACTTATAATCTTATGAGCGTCCCTAATACTCCACAGAATATCAGTGCTGCTCCTTAAAGCGGTCTTTTGGGTACCGAAAAGGGCTGTTTAATGACCCAAATAGCCCGTTTTCAGTGCTCTTATTCTATTAATGCAAGTGGTTAGCTTGGTCCGACCCTCTTTTTACTTGGACAATGTCGCTATTTCTTGATATTGTTGTAGTAACTCGATCATTTAATTTTGCGCCTAATCGCGGTGCTGACCGGCACCGTGGGCTTTACAAGCCAAGCGCAGCTTGATTGTAAAGTTCGCGGTGACCGGTCGAGCACCGCGATTCTCGGCGGCGAAGCCGCCGAGAACGTCGCAAATCACCGGCAGCAAAAAGCTGCATAGCGAGGTACGAGCGGCGCAGCTTTTTGCTGTCCGAGTGCATTTGCCTTGTTATACCGTTTTTCTATTTATGATTACAAATAAAATTATTGACAATAAAAATCCAGGAAGAAAAGCCTCTCTCGGCATAAACCAAATCAGCACTAAGTAAACTAAAAACCCAACAGAACTACTAATAAGTGCCGCAGAGAAATTTGTTTTTCTAGAAAACAAAGCATGGAGCACAATAGGGAAGAAAACAAAAAGAACACCAAATCCAGTAGCAAATAGATCAATTATATTCTTATAATAGGAAGCAATTGCTATTGTCACAATACTGACGAATACGGTTGCAATCCGAATGTTAACTATGCTTATAGTGGAATCATCTGAACGTATAACCCCTTTGTATAGCCCCGCAATACTAATACTGCAAACATTAAGAAATGTATCAGCCGAAGACATTATCGCTCCTAATAGGGCAAGCAAAACTAATATTGCTATCACATTATTTTGATCTTGAAATATTTGATAGAAAAACAATTCACCGCTTTCTAAACCAATTGTCCTTGAGTACATCCCAATGATGGTAAAAAAAGAAAAAAACAAGAACGCTAGTACTCCGGAAAAATAAAATGCATTTTTTGCAGTCTTGTCACATTTTGCTGTTATTATTCTTTGCCACATATCTGGACGTAGAATCAATGATGGCCCAGTAAAAAATAAAATGCCTATCAACAGCACTATGCCCTTGCTTGTTCCCAATAATAGTTCTTTATCCAGTTCAAGAATCCTTTCAAAATCGCTCATGAGAGTAAAAAGCAAGAACACGCCAATAAAGACCAAAACCATTTGCCAGACATCTGTAAGAATATCCTTCTTCAGCCCACCTAAAAAAGTATACGTTACTGAGTTCAGGACAAAGATGATCACACTTCCAAGGTAAAGAGAGTAGTTACTTACAGTTGGAAACACATTTTCAATAAGGCTTGATAGAATTAATAATTGGGCTGCCAAAAACATAAAATAAAGAATTGAAATGGCCACTCTGTATATAGCGCTAGGAGTAAAAATTTTCCCATTATTGCTATAACGCTTGTCCAAATAGTCAAAAATTGTAAGTGCGCTATGTTTGTTTAATTCACTTCTTATTTTTTTTGCATAAAATCCTAAAATAAGAAACCCCGCTAAATAACTGATTCCTAAATATATACCAGCAAATCCGGCTTCAAAACCCAATTGAGCAACAGCAAAAAACATCCCTCCACCTACAATAGTGCCAGACAAAGAAAGCACCAATGGAATCATTCCTGTATTATTTGGATTTGCGACATAAACAGAAGCTGTAACTATGCTTCCTCTCCTAGATAAAAGACCAATAAAAATATTTATCACCGTAAAGGCAACAATTGCGGCAAGGAAATAATATTGCATTTCCGTCATAACTAACCCTCTTGATACTGTTTTTTAACTTCCAAGTGTGTACCAAATATTTTGAGAACAACAATAAAAAATAACAGGATATTTAAAACATGGAATAAAGTGTCACGATTTTCGATTGCAAATTTTGCATCATTTGCAATATAAAGAATCGAGCCAATAATAAGATATAAAATGCCAAAACCAAGCCTTATCGAAGGCAGTAAATTATCTTTACTTTTCCAGACATATAAATCCCACCATGGCACAAGTAAGGAATAAATGCCGATAAACAGGATGACTAATATATAATCATGAATTATGTACAAAATCATAAAGCAATAAAACAAATTAAATACAATCAAAAATAATAAAAATACTGTATTATATTTTTCTGGTTCACTCCCTGCTCTATGGACGGATTTAATCCAATCAGAAAGATAATACAGGATTAAAAGGAGTATCGTTATGTAGATAGGAAGGTCGAGAGATGGAAATAATATTTTGCCAGATTCGTAATTAACGTAATTACTTAAGGTGATACCAAAAAAAATAGGGTAAAGGCTACTTAGAACTGTTTGGGGGTATTGGGGGTATGTGTTTCTTGGGATGGTTTCTGACATAATACTACCTCATTATATGCATGTACTTATTCAATGGTCCTGCCAATAACATGGCATCACCTTTCAACATACCAGGTATGCATAGGTTGAATTTCCCACAAACAAAATTATCCATTCTTTTGATGGCAATCAATTCCATTGTGAACTTCACCTCTTCATTGATTCTTATTTTTTTTCTAAATGTAAAATTGTTTTTTGTAAACAGAAGATCCCCATTGTCCCTCATCTGTAGAAATGAACGTAATGACAATCCAGCCAGTTCAGGGAAGGCATTATCTTTAATTAGTTGCGCCACAAAAATGTATGAAACCTGGCTAAGCAAAAGAGAAATGCTAGTTGATGTAACGTAATTAAAAGTCTTCTTTGCTGTATATGGATACGCTCCAACCTTAACATATGCATCGCACCTATTTTGATCAATTAGAATGGCTTTCTTAACAAACCTATATTCGTCCAAGTAAATACTTAATACGTTTTCAATCAAGCATTTATCAATCATCGTATTTTCATGATCAATAACTTCTTCTTTTTTAAGAACGTCAGGGGAAACTGTATTTATTATCATATGTATGTCCTCCATTTTGTTTGATTAGTAGGTATAACGCCGAAATCAGCGGACGGGGCTGTTTCCGTTCCGCTGGATTTACTTGTTA
>CAZHYX010000358.1:0-3058 GCA_964536675.1 uncultured Flavobacteriaceae bacterium | reverse complement strand
AGCCCAAACATCATGGCAAAATTAAGATAATCTGCT
Source organism: uncultured Flavobacteriaceae bacterium (assembly GCA_964536675.1). GTDB lineage: Bacteria > Bacteroidota > Bacteroidia > Flavobacteriales > Flavobacteriaceae > Aureibaculum. The sequence continues at coordinate 3,022 of CAZHYX010000358.1, read as the reverse complement.
TCATTAAATAGTTCAAGATGATACTCCATTAAAGCCTCACTATCTTCTCGTAAGAAAAGCATCAGGAGTATTTTTTCTAAAGGTGTTTTAGCTTCAGCAAACTGTTCAGATACCATTTTTTCTATATTAGATTCAAATACTTTTAATTTACTTGCTAGTTCTTGTGTTCTTTTTTTACTTCTTTCATCCCACATATCAGATTCTAAAAATTCCAATACATCCTCTTTGAAATCTTTTGAGTTTATAGCAATATCTATTAACCCATAATCCATTTTTTTCTTAGCGCTAGTATTATTACAATCAAAAACTTTAAAGTAATCATATATGTCTATATCTTGATTCTCTCTATCCTCTTCTAAATTACAAAACTGTTGATAATCATCATTACTTAAATTTCCATTTTTAGCAAAATAAAACAGATTTAAAAGTAACCCTCCATAAGCATAGACTTTTTTATAATCTACCTCATCAAGCTCTACTATTATCTTTTTATAATCATTAACTAAGTCTCCTGAAAGCGTATTTGACTTAAAAAGCTTCTGTTCTGCTACAGTTGATGAAAGCTTCAACTCAGCCAATACAACATTACTATAGAGTTTAGAATCCTCTTGAAAGTTTTTTTTGTCTTCATTTGATTTAAAAATCATTGTAGAGATAATAGACAAAGGTAATGGTGCTCGAATAAAGAGCATATCTACACTTTCTAAATCCTTTAAATCAATATCCAGCAATTGATTGTTTTCAACTTTTTTTACGATACCTGTTATTTTTTTAAAATCTATCTCTATAAAAGCAGGAGTCAAATCATTCACTTCACTAAGCACATAAGTTAAAACATCTTGCCCAATTTCATTTTTAAAAACAGGTATGTATCCTTGAACCAATTCCAATACATCACTATAGTATTTTTTAAATCCATCAGAATTAGAAATTAATCCTTGGGCAATTATCATCTTTAAATTTTCGGTATTAGTAGGAATAAACCATCTATCTTTTTTAGCCATTATTTAGCCCTTCTCTTTTCAATATATTTTCATCAGTCGGTAAAATCTCTTCTACTCCACCTTCATAATTTTTACTCTTAAAAAATATCAATTTCTTAATGGCTCTTGAACTCATAACATAGAACCTTTTTTTCATACTATCACTATCGTTATTATATATTTTAAATCCATCTATAACAATAAAAACAATGTCAAATTCTAGCCCTTTTATTGATTTATCATTTAAAATAACTACTCCACCATTACCAAAGTCAATATTAACTTGTTCTTTATTTTTACTTGAATAAGTTGATATAATTGATTTTGGATTATCAAGTTTAATATCTATCTCTTGTAGAGTTTTAGCATATGTATCTCTCAATGTATCATTGGCAACAACTACACCTATTAAATTTCTATCATCTCTATCGGCTTCTCTTAATATTAATTTTACACAATCTTCATAATTATTATATTTAAATAAAGTTGGTATTCCTAATGATGGTTTAGAAGACAATGGAAGTTCTGGTTTTGGACTTGATGGGTCAGTAAAAAAATGCCCTGCAAGAAGTCCGATAGCATGAGAATTTCTATAGTTTTCAATTAATTCAATTACTTCATCTACTTCAAGTCCAAGAATATCTGTTAACTCTTGTCTACTTGAATGCTCATCTGTAATTTGTTGATTTTGGTCAGCCACAATAAAAAAATTTTCATAACCACAAGAGATAAGAGATTCATAAAATTTTACAGGCATATCCTGCCCCTCATCTATAATAATATGTAGAGGGTTTTCTTTCATTTCTAAGCTATCAAATTTTCTTATAACTTCATTATAATTAGGTTTATGTGACCCAAGTTCAGGCATGAATTCTTTAGTAAGATGATATTGTAACTTATAAAACCACGATTTTATAGTCAAACTTTTTAATCGTATATCTATAAGCTGATTTGTGGATGAATGCAAAACATGATTGTAGACTAAAAAAACATAATTACTATTTTGTTGATATTTTAATGCTCTTAATAGTGCAACAACAGACTTACCTGTTCCAGGTCCCCCCACAACTAAAAATTGACCATCTTCAGGCAATCGTAAAACCCTATCTTGACTCTTGTTTAAATCTTCAATCCCTGGTAATTTAAATTTTCTTTTACCCACAACTATTCTCCTGCACAAACTCTAAAAAATTCGGAATACCCAAACGCTCACTTCCTTTAACAAAAACCCTATCTAAAAACACATTCCCATATTCACAACTGGGTTCAGGAATCAAAGTACAAGCATGACATGCTGCACGATTTAACCATCCTGGACCTTGCCCCTCATGCTCGGTACAAACAGGGTCAAGAGAACACCATTGAGCGTGTTTGAAAACTCCATCCATTAAAGTTAAGAACTCTTTTGGTTCTGCACTCTCCACTATTCCTCCTAAAGAACCAACAATCTCAGCAACCGTTGTATAGATTAAAATTCCTGCCATTTTTCGGTCTCGTGAGCTATAAATTCTCTCTTTTAATGAAGCAGCTGGATATCCTGCTGTTGACTCTAACTCTCGGATAAGAAGATGTGCTAAAGTATGCAAAAATAAAAATCTAGGACTAATATCAACATCTGTTTGTAGCGTAATTTCAGACTTTTCATAACGCTTTAAAATCTCATCAGCTCTTCTTTTCACAGAAGGAAGTGACTCCCATTTTGACAAAAGTTGCTCATTAATGGAGAAAAAAACACCCTCTCCAAAAAGTTCTATAGCAGGAAGCCAATTGCTTTTTCCTACAATATCAGGAGGTATAAGATTCTCATCTTCATCATTTTGTTGACCTCGTTTAAACCCTTTAAATACTTGTATCTCTCTAAGTCTTGTAGCTACTATATGATTACCTGTCATCGCTATAATAGATTTCAATTCACTTGACATATCTTCACTTTTTAAAGCATGTAGGTCTTTGGTTTTATGTACCGTAACAAAATCTTCATCATCAGCTACATTTTCAAGCTCTTCTAAAAAAGCTTCATACTCATCTTCTATCAAATC
>CAZHYX010000357.1:0-3058 GCA_964536675.1 uncultured Flavobacteriaceae bacterium | reverse complement strand
GTTGCCCTTCAATAACTTCAGCATATTTATGACGATAATTATCAATCTCTTTACCATTTGTTTTTCTATATGGAGGATTACAAACTAGGACATCTATAGAATCATAAAATGTTTCTAAATCACAAAGAGAGTTTCCTGTCATGACATTAAAAGAAGGCTCTCTTTTAGTAATACATATTTCTTCGTATAACGCCATCTTCAAAAATTGATACGATACAGCACACAGAGTTTTATCTATGTCCATGCCAAATAAATTGTTCTCAACATGCTCAACAATTTCCCTTGGTGATGCGGAACGATCTTTTAACGCCATCTTCATTCGCATTGCAATTGGTGCTAAAAAAGCAGCTCCACCACATGCAGGGTCAAAAAACTTGCCATTATCATATTTCACACCTTGATACTCCAAATCAGCAAGGAGTCTTTCTATTAACAAGGGCGGAGTAAAATACATAGCAAGTGATTTACGATAACTACTTTCTCCGAGTAAAGCATATGCGGAACTCAGCCAATACATAGAATCTAACAAAGATTGTTGTTTTAGAAATGATAAGAAAGTCTTTACACACGAATTACTCTTTAGGTGTTTCCTTACCGGTAGTGATGATGATACTAATTCAGGAAATGAGTCAGAACACCAAACTTCCAAAACTGTACCAATAACAGTGGCTGCATTTGTTTTATATATTCGAATGACATCCTTAAGAGAATGAACGTTTTGTATGAATAATCTATTGGTTGATATATTCATTGAAGATCACTAATAAGAACATAAATTTCGGTTGATTTGACACTGAATATCACAGAGAGATTTATTGGAGAAAAGTGTTGATTCCAAGCACTAGGTTCAGCCGATTCGTGTAGGCATTGCTTTAACGTACTAATATAGATATTACACATTTGACGCTTTGCTTTTTAGGCAAGTTCCTTTTTTATTGTTGCGTTACTTCCATCCCTGTTATATTTATTTAGCTGCGCATCCGACACAAGGGTTTAACTAAATTCATTACTTACTGGCCAACTTATTTTGCTACCTAATACTATCACAATATCTAAGGTTTAATTAATCTCAAGCAATTGATTTCAATATACTTCTCACCATTAAAAGACCGGACAACACACAGAAAACTCACTCAATCCATACACCAAGAACCCTTATCCCTACTGCAAGCAATGACAATTTTTATTACTATCCTTAACAAGTGTTGAATATTTGGGGAAGTCCAGAACACGTTTTTTCCTAATATTAGTCGAACCTGTGTTCTGACCCAACATTTTCTAAATTTTTACTTTGACCCCAAGCATCTCAATGTTATGAACTAACCCAAAAGTTCATCGAGAGTTAATGAGTAACTAGAGGAATACAACTCTAAAAAATAGTTAACTTCAGGAAGTTCAATAGCGTCAAGTCTGCCTTTTATATCTTCTATTGCTTTGGAAAATTCAGAATTGCCTGCTGTGATTTCCATCTGACATTTAAGATAGGCAGATATAGTGTCAGCTGCTTTGATGATAGCTTTCTGTTCCGAGGGGATATACTCCTCAACCAATACCGATTTGTAATCAGATTGAAGCTCTACAGGTAGTAAATTCAAAAGCTCATATTCCGCTTTTCTTTCAATCGATTTGTAAGCCTGAGTTATTTCTTTAGAGTGGTACTTAATCGGCGAAGGCATATCGCCAGTTATCACCTCACTACAATCATGATATAACGCCGCCACAACAATCGCATTGATATCCAAATCACCTTCAAAATAACGATTCCGAATCAGGCCCAAAGCATGCGCAATGGTAGCCACCTCCCAACTATGCTCCATGACATTTTCCGAGATGGTGTTACGTTTCAAACCCCAGCGTTGAAGCCAACGAATTTTACTAATATAAGCATAGAAATGACTTTTCATGATTTGTTACTTTATATGTAATAAGTGTTCAATTATATAAACATGTGCATCTAATCTTAGAACAACCCAATCGAACCTAAGAATAAAACAATCACCACAGAGAAATCGTTGGTTATTTGTAGGGTGGCCCCCGCTTTTGCGCCAACATTACTTGTCTATTTCTTCTTCAGTACTTTTGCTATTCGCAATACCGAATGGAATATGAACCATTGGGATGTCGCCAGCTTCAGACTCAAGGTGACGGAGTTGATCATCGAAAAACATATGTGGCTTTAACCGTTTCAATATTCTTTCCTTAGACATCCCGCCTAAAAAAAACATTTCATTTGCACATACACCCCAGCTTTCAAGAGTTGTGATAACACGCTCATGTGCAGGGGCGTTACGTGCAGTAATTATAGCCGTTCTTAGAATTCGCTTATACTTTTTATCTCTTTCGACTTCTCTATCTTCAAGTTTTTGTAGAAATGATAGTTTCTTAAACAAATCAGCCAGTGGCCCTGGTTGGTGAGGTATCTCAGATTTATTTGTTTCATATTCATGAAACTTTGGTAGATTGCCGCCCTTAAATACCGCTTCAGCCTCATCATCAGCGATGACTCCATCAAAATCGAAAGCAATCCTCAGTTCGTCGCCACCCTCATCGTTGACTAACTTACTGGGTAAAACAACCCCTGCTGGATACCCCGCATCTATCGCGTCTTGAACATCGCTTTCATTTGCCGATAGGAACAAAGAGGCATTAAAAGCAGGTACATATTCATACGGCGACAGCCCTTCCATAAAGGCAGCCCTAGAAATATCAAGCTCGTAATGTTTTATTGACCGAAACACCCTTTTCCCTGTCGCCGCTGAATTTCTAGAAAGCAGAACAACCTCAACAGGGACTTGATCTGCAAATCGACTGTTTATTTTAAGAAATCGTTTTATAAAAGGAAACGCAACACCTTTTTCAAGCACTTTATTAAGGTGCGTTTCTTGAAATTTTTTGTATGCTTTAGGTCCTTGCTCCTCGAAAACTGCGTGAGACTCAGAAAGATCAAACAACGCGCTCGATGAGACAGCGATAACTAGCTTCCTTTCAATGGGATATGGCATGAGACACCTTAGCAGGGTTTCCAGTTAATAGGGTCTGCCTTTTATCAATGGTTCAT
>CAZHYX010000356.1:0-3063 GCA_964536675.1 uncultured Flavobacteriaceae bacterium | reverse complement strand
AGAGTCAAAACTGGAGGGTTCTTCAGTTGTTACATCGGTATCAAAAGGGGCAAAATCTTCGGCAACACGGTGCCATATTTCAGCAATTATTGCCAGTTCAGCATCACTAAAGTTTGCAGGGTCGCCATCTTTATCAAAGGCGCGGGCTTGAATAGTTGAAGAACTACTGTTCCAGGCTGTGTTAGTTATGGTGTGTCCGTTAAAATCAATATATATTACATTGCTAGCGCCAGGCTTACTGTGCAATTTAAAGGTATCGGCTGGAGCAATTGATTGTGGCTGAAATGTTGATTCAGTGGCAGTTTCGGTGAGTTCAGTCATATCGAATGTATCACCATATAATACGCCACCCTGATTATCAATTTTCATATGCTTCAAATCATGTTTGGTGAAGGCAAATGAATGTAACCAATCCATAGCTTTCTTTTTATTCGCGCCATGTAATTCACTTAGTTTAGATTTCACCTGACTTGATGGCAACTGGTCAATCGTAAACGGTGCGAAATTACCAAATTTTTTGATTTGGTCGAATGCGGGTGTTGCACTTGCAGTAATAGGAGAGAGCAAAACTGTGACAGCAGTAGCCAGAATAGTTTTAGCAAATTGATTGGTTTTCATAAGATTCCTGAGTTCATCGTTTGTGTGTGATGAATTCTAGGGAACTAATTGCTTTAGTTTTGCGAGAATAGTCTCACTTTTTGTAATTGCAATGACTGTGTGTTTTTTTTGTGAACTAGTTGACTTTGAAAAACTCGACCTTATCGAACAAAATGGATAAATATTTGAGTTTTCTGTCAGTCTAAAAAATGATTAAAAAACTGAATATCAACTAAATAGGGTATGGCGGTTGTTCTGAACGAATAGCCGGATAACAGAATGAGTAACAGTGAAAAAGCGCTGAGATATTGCTTGGTTTCATGAGACCAGTCTTTTTCTGCTGATTGAAAGTAGACCATGAGGACAGGTATTAAGGGAAAAATATAGCGTCCTTGAGGTTGAAAATCATACAGCCATGAAAATAAAAACCCCATTAAAATACTCAATGATATAAATACTAAAGTTATGATAAATAAATGGCTCTTGGATTTTTTTGGATGCTTAAATAAATCAAAAATCAGTATTAATAAGATAAGAAAATATATTATTTTAACGCTGTCATAATACCATTCTGCAGAAAATAGTCCCTGTACACCCCCATAAAATCCTATAAAGCTTTTAAAAGTGCGCGTATGCCAGTTCCATGGCTGATCAAAAAGTTCATCGGCTTTGACTCCTTTTTCAAATAAACGCAATCCTTTATAGGATTGTATTGTTCCGGCAATTGATGGTTTAAAATTGGGTGCTGCTAATTTTTCCGCTAGCACTATTTGTTGTTCAATTTTGTTAAAACCATTAATTGAAACGTCATAGGTATAACGTATTCCAACAATCATTATTGCTATGCCTATTATGAAAGCAATTTTTTTGATGAATTGCCAGCGATGTGTTTTGATTTGTAAAAATTGCATAAAAATCAAAGCCAAAGCAAATAAAACAAAAGATAAATAATTGCTCTGCTCTATCATTAATATGCCTGTCAAAAGTCCAATGGGCAAAGCAAAATAATGGACTGTTTTTTGTTTGGGTTCTAGGTATTGCTTAAATTGACTTTTTTTATTGACTAATTGCCAGCCAATGAATATTGAGATAAATAAGGCAAAGGCGCCTCGATTGGTATATGAAAATAAATACCACACTTGTGGGATGCAGAATAAGGGGAGACAGTAGAATGCAAATTTTTTATTTCTAAAGCAAAACAGGGTGAGCAGGCCAAATAATAAACAATTAGTTGCTCTGGCATTAAAAGTTGAGTTATTACTTATTTCAGATAATAAAGCTTTGAATTTTCCAAAAAATAAATAACTGATTCCTATATTATCCAGTCGTGATATTCCCCAAGGATATTGATAGGTGAGTTGTGAACTAGGATCGCCAACTTTGGGCGGTTCTGTGTATTCTGTGTAGTAATTGACAGAGGCAATATGGGCTTGTTCGTCAGGGTGTGCGTCATACCAGGAAAAATTGGCTAAATACAGAATGTATATAAATATAATGATAGGAAAAGCTTGAATAACTCGGCTAAAAGATCGGGTATTTTGAGGTAATAAAAAAGTGATTGCTAAAAAGAAAATAGCAATAAAGCAACTGATAACTATAAAATAAAGTAAACTTTTATTTTTTTCTGGGGATGCCTTGAAAACAAAAAAAGGATCGTTATTTTGTGCTTCTATCAGAAAATACTCATCTGTTGCCCTGCCTTGGTCGAAAGATATCAGGCTAAAATGATCATGACTATTGGTTTGAATAGTTGAATATCCCGGAGCACTTAATTCAATAGAAAATATTTTGCTGTCAAGCTTTTGTTTATCTGGATCGATACGAATTTTATCTATATTATTCAGATTGTATAGCGGTATTTCAATTGTATTTATGCCGGCTTGAGCGGTAAATTTTTTGTTTATTGATTTGTTTTCATCAAATACATTGATGTCATATTCGGTTTTCCAGTAGGCTTGTATCTGGCCGCTTTTTGGCGTTTCAATAGTAACGCTAAGGTTGCCTGAAAAATGGTTAAACCAATAAAAAATGCTGAAAAAAACAATCACAGCAAAACTGATACTGTAACGTTTGTTTTTTAGTCTGATTAACGCTAATAATAAAATACAAAGCGTTATTTTATCCAATAAAGCAAGAATGTCATTTTCTTGTATGACTCGTTTGGCTAATTTATTTTCAAACAGAGTGCTTAAAAAGGTAGAGTTGAGCTTATTTTCCTTCTCGGCTTCTGCCTGAAAAATATTATTTTGATTTTCGTAAAAATTAATATCAGCTTGCAGAATTTTTTTGTGAAATACCTGATATGTTTTTATTTGAGAGAGTAGAAGAGGGTGTCTGAGTTTGTCTGCCAATTCATAATAAAATTGATCAAATTCGATTTGGTAGGTATTAATTCTGTAGTGATGTCGCCCGGGTTTTAAATCCAAATCAATTTTTTTCTGTTTACTAAAGACTTGGTTTTGATAA
>CAZHYX010000355.1:242-3094 GCA_964536675.1 uncultured Flavobacteriaceae bacterium | reverse complement strand
ATAAAATCATCTTCAAAATCAGTATTAAATGCATGAACTCCTTTACAAAATAAAGTATTCATTTCAGGTAAATATCTTTCAAAAGCGTTAATAATACTTTTTACACTCCAAATAAAAATGCCTGCATTCCAAACATAATTGCCACTTTCAATAAATTGAGTCGCTGTTTGTAAGTTGGGCTTCTCAGTAAACTGATTTACTTTTTTTATTTCAACACCTGCCTTTTCAAATTCAATATAGCCATAACCTGTATTTGGATGTGTTGGTTGAATACCCAAAGTCATCAACATATCATTTTTAGAACATGCTATAAATGATGTTTGGATGTTCTTTATAAACTCATCTTCATTATCTATCCAATGATCAGAAGGTGCCACAATCATAACAGCCTCTGGGTTCTTTTGTTTTATTTTTAATGCTGCATATAAAATACATGGCGCCGTATTTCGCATTGTAGGCTCTAATAGTAATTGTTGCTCTGAAACTCCGTTAAGCTGACTCAATACTAATTCTTTATATTTTTTATTGGTTGCAATTAATATATTCTCTTTCGGAATTAGTTTTGCTAATCTCTTAAATGTTTTTTGTAATAAAGAATCACCTTTTCCTAACATATCGTGAAACTGCTTAGGAAACTTTTGAGTGCTTACAGGCCAAAACCTTGAACCTACACCTCCTGCCATTATTACTGCGTAATAGTTGTTATTCATATTTTATGATGTTCATTTTACATCTCTAAAGTCACCTCTAAGAGATATTATTCATATAAACCTTTCAATTATTTACAAGCTTTACCTCAGCATTCTGATGAAATAAATATTTTTTATTTGTTTTAAGTTCAACGCACTCATAACGAGTCCGTCTTTTATTACCCCTCTCAAAAATACGTTTATTATGTATAAATTTACTTTGTATTGGTATTTCAAAGATAAAATTATTTCCGTTTTTCTCATCAAATTGTTTTAATGCTAATGATAGGCTTACATCTGTATCTGTACATGCTTTAGGGTTTTTTAAATAATTGGCTAATAATGATAATAATTCTATCGGATATACTCCCGGATTTACCAAAGGCAGCATTAAATGTTGAAAATTTAGCTTCCACTCTATTCCGTGTGGTTTTACTCTACCAAACTTTTGATATGTTACCAAATGTGCAATTTCATGAATCAATGTCAATAAAAAACGATATTGATTCAAATCATTATTTATCGTAATTTGAAACTGACCTGTTTTTAATTTTCTAAAATCACCATGTTTTGTTTTACGATTATTTACAATTTTTAATTTACACGGATATGTATTTAATAAATCAATTACTAAATCAATAGCTTGTAACGGAATAAATTCTTTTAATTCTTCTCTCATATACAATTCATGGTGTAGAAGATGAAACCTGCAATACTTTACCATTGTACATTTTATTTCCTGTCAATGCAAAATCTGCAATATAATTAGCCATTTCAGTTGCTGTGGTAGGCGCTTTATAATCAGGAAAAGCCTCAGCTAACATTTCAGTTTGTACAGCCCCTAATGCTAAAGTATTAAAAGAAATACCTAGATCTTTATATTCTTCTGCCAATAATTCCATCAAAGTAATAACCGCTGCTTTAGAAGAACTATACGCTGATAATCCCGGAAATTTCATACTTCCTTGAATACCACCCATACTACTTATTGTCACTACATGACTTCCTTTTTTTAGATTTTTGAGTAATACTCTAGTCAATTCCGCGACAGCAAAAACATTCACTTTATAGACATCTATAAAATCTTGAACAGTCGTTTTTGAAAAAGGTTTATTAATTAATTTTCCCGCATTATGAATTACAATATCAATCTTATTCCAATTTTCATTCACAAAATGAGAAACCTTGTTAAATTGGTTTTCATCAGATATATCAATCTCTAAAACAGAAATAGTTGAATGACTTTCTTGCAACCTAAGTAAAGATTTAACATTTCTGGATAAAGCTAAAACTTGATGTCCTTTGGAGGCTAAAAGTTTCACTAATTCAAAACCTATTCCTCTACTTGCACCAGTTATAATTATTTTTTTAACACTCATTAATCAGTTAAATTAAATTATGTTAGAAATCTACCACTTTTTTTGATACTTTTATACCTCAAAATTAAACTAATTAACCTCAACTATATCATGAAAAAAATTATCACCTCGTTCAGTTTATTATTTACCTTATTACTCTCCGCTCAAAGTACTTATTTACATTGTGGAAAACTAATAGATACTAAAAAAGGCAAAGTTTTAAATGAAATGACTGTTATTATTACTGGAAATAAAATAACCGATGTCAAAAAAGGATACCTGCAAACTGTTTCAGATAAAGATAAAGTTATTGATTTAAAAGACAAAACCGTAATGCCTGGATTAATAGATATGCATGTACATATTGAAGGGCAATTAAGCCCGAAAAGATATATAGAACCGTTTATATTGAATGATGCAGATGTAGCATTCAATGCAATGGGGTATGCCAAAATTACTCTGATGGCTGGTTTTACTACAGTTAGAGATTTAGGCGGAAGTGGTGTAAATGTGTCTTTGCGGAATGCTATCAATCAAGGTAAGGTAGTTGGTCCAAGAATTTTAACTGCTGAAAAATCATTAGCAACAACAGGTGGGCATGCCGATCCAACAAATGGAAGAAGAAAAACATTAATGGGTGATCCTGGACCCAAAGAAGGTGTAATAAATAGTGTTGATGATGCCAGAAAAGCAGTAAGACAGCGTTATAAAAACGGAGCAGATATGATTAAAATAACCGCTACCGGTGGTGTATTAAGTGTTGCTAAAAGCGGACAAAACCCTCAATTTACCATTGAAGAAATAA
>CAZHYX010000355.1:0-216 GCA_964536675.1 uncultured Flavobacteriaceae bacterium | reverse complement strand
TTATGGAATGCATGTTGCTGCTCATGCTCATGGTGATGAAGGTATGCAAAGAGCAATTTTAGGTGGTGTAAAAACCATAGAACATGGTACATTAATGAGTGATGAAACTATGGAGTTAATGAAAAAGCATAATGTATATTATGTACCTACTATTACAGCCGGAAAATCGGTTGAAACTAAAGCAAAAATTAAAGGTTTTTTTCCTGAAATAATTGT
>CAZHYX010000354.1:0-3102 GCA_964536675.1 uncultured Flavobacteriaceae bacterium | reverse complement strand
AAGACATTGAATATGCTGCTTAATAAAATCTTAATTAATACCCGTCAGGTTAATATCAATAAAATTGGCCTATTATTTACTAGAACATAGTATTAAAGTAAGTGTTGAAAATCCATTATCAGTGAAGCGATTTATTCAGATGAAATTATCAAAGATAAAGACAGATAAATCAGATTCAAAAATGATATGTTCTTATGCTGAGAATGTTGAATTAAGGTTATGGCAAGGCAATACAAAGAATCAGATAGCAAGTTTACAAATAGCTAGATTGTTAAGTGTTTATACCAAGCAAAGCACAATGTTGAAGAATAAGCTACATGGAGAAGAGGTTTTAGGTAATCCGAGTATGTTCGTGGTAAGGTCATTAAAAAGGAATTTAAAACAGGTTCAAAAAGAGCTTAAAACATTAGAGACTAAATTAATTAATTTGGTAAGGATAGATAATCAAGATTTACTAATAAGATTGGAAAGCATTCCAGGGTTGGGAAGAAAAACTGCTATTATGTTAATTGTTTTAACAGATGGTTTTGAAAGGTTTACAAAAGCATTAGAATTATGTTCTTATGCAGGTTTAACACCGATAATAAGACAGTCCGGAAGTAGTATAAGAGGAAGAGCAAGGATTAGTAAAATCGGGAATAAGAAATTACGAAATCTATTGTTCATGTGTAGTTTTACTGCATGTAAAAACAATAAAGCATGCAGAGAAATTTATGAGAGAATAACCAATAAAGGAAAGAGTAAAAAATTAGCATTAATGGCTGTTTGTAATAAACTACTAAAACAATCATTTGCAATAGCAAAATCAGGATTAATTTATGATGAAACTTATAGAAGTACCTTGGCTAAAAATTAGTGAAATTTTACTTGTTTTTTACCACAGTTCTTTGTTTGGTTTAAATGCTAAAGAGGACTTGGTAAATATTCATATTGATGATTTAGATGATTCTACTAAACCATTGTTCGCTAACTGTAAACAAACTATGAGTTCTGGAGAGAAAGTGTATCAAGATGATTTGGAAAGTAAGAATTAGTAATAAAAAAAATGTTACACTTAATTTAAGTGTACTTCCAATGCAAGATGCAAAAGGAGATATTATTGGTGCTATAATAGTTTTTAATGATATCTCCAAAGAGAAACAAATTCAATTAAATTTAAGCCGTTATATCCCGAAACATTTGGTTAAGGAAGTGATGAACAAAGACAACTTAAGACCGTTGCAAGGGTTTGTCTAATTTCTAAATATTTCGTATCTTTTATTTATGGAATTAGTAAGACACCCAACCTTAGCAGATAGTATTTGTGATATACGTTCACGCAAGATAAAACAAACCTTTTTCAATCAAATTAATAGGCTTTTAGATTGGCAACCTATACTAAAAGTTTTAAAAAAGCACTACACCAAAGGACAGAGTGCCACAGGCAAACCTAGCTATAGTGGTTTATTACTTTTTAAAATGAGTTTATTACAGACTTGGTATGGTTTAAGCGATTATGAAGTAGAAGATCGTGTAAATGATAGCATCTCTTTCAGTTATTTTTGTGGATTGCATATAGATCAGATATCACCAGACCACAGTACTTTATCTCGTTTTAGAACAATGATGACAAAAGCAAAAGCTTATGAGCCTCTATTTCAAGAAATCAACAACCAATTAGAAGCCCACAAAATAATAGTAAAAACAGGGATTATAGTTGATGCTAGTGTTATAGACACACCATTAAAACCCAAAGGAAAGACCAATTATAAAGTTACACAGGATAGAAAAGATGAGCATGAAATTGAAGTTAATAAAGACTATGCAGCTAGTGTAGACAAAGATGCCGCTTGGTTAAAAAAAAGTGGAAAATATAGATTTGGTTATAAGAAACATCACGTTACCGACAACGAAGGTTTGGTTTTAGGTGTATTAACCACAAAAGCAAGTGTCAATGAGGTTGGTAATTTAACAGCGGTATTAGACACCGCAAATTTACCCGAAAACATTCCACTAAAAGCAGATAAAGGCTATCAATCAAAGAAAAACGCAGAACTCCTTAAAACACGAAAATTAAAAAACCATATTATGAAAAAGGCATATAAAAACAAGCCTTTAACACATTGGGAGAAGATATTTAATAAACTCATAGGCAAAACAAGATTTAAAGTAGAGCGTACTTTTGGAGGAATAAAAAGATGGTTCTCTGGCGCAACAGCAAAATACAGAGGTATAAAAAAAATGCATACTCAAAATCTTATGGAAGCGATGTGTTATAATTTGTATCGAAGTCCTGGGATAATTGCGTCTAATTGTAAAAATTAAGAGAAAATGAGAATCAAAAACAAGGATATAGGCTCTAAAAACAGAAAAACACTTGAAAATAATAGAAATTTAGACTAAAAAATTTAAATTAGAAAAATAAAATGAATTTATTGTTGATTATGCAACGGTCTTAACTTATCTTTATTAAAAGGAAACTATTCAAAATGCAGTATTCTGTTTTCTGATATTTAAAATTTTACAACATTGACTGAAGAGTTTGGCGCCATACAAGTTGTGAAACTGTTAAATAAATATTTTGAGGCTATGATTATTTCAGTTTATAAATATAATGGCATATTAGATAAATATATTGGAGATGCTATTATGTCGATATTTGGAGTGCCTTATGCAAATATAGCTGACGCTAAAAATGCTGTCAGTTGTGCTTTAGATATGTTTGCCATGCTAGAAATTTTAAATGTACAAAACACAAAATTACCTACGCTAAATATTGGTATTGGAATAAGTACTGGAAATGTGGTTTCTGATAATATTGGTTCAGAAAAACGTTTTGAATATACAGTTATAGGAGACTCTGTAAATTTAGCTGCGCGACTTGAAAGTGCAACAAAAACCTATAATGTTAATTTATTAATTTGCGAAAAAACTTATGAAGAAGTAAAAGCGCATTTTCATTGTAGGGAAATTGACAACCTAATGGTAAAAGGAAGACAAACTCCTGAGAGAATTTACACTATTTTTGGATATAAAGACACTCCTCTTTCTACAGCACAACGTCAATTTAATATGAAGTTCTCTAAAGGATTGTCTCTTTACCGAAATAGCCAATATCAACAA
>CAZHYX010000353.1:0-3104 GCA_964536675.1 uncultured Flavobacteriaceae bacterium | reverse complement strand
TGTTTATTTTATTAATGTCAATAGCCTTATAAAATAATTATCAATTAGTTTTTAATTTATTATACCTTCTCTCCATTAATTATCACTGAATCTATCAAATTACTTCCAAAAGCATAGGGTAGAAATCCATAAGATGGTATTGGCTTGGTAATAATTAAATTGGCTTTTTTTCCTTTTGTAATACTACCATGAGTTTTTGATAAGTTTATAGCATAAGCACCATTGATGGTTGCTGCATTAATAGCTTCTTCGGGAGTCAGTTTCATTTTTATACAAGCAGTACTGACCACAAAATTCATATTACCGCTTGGTGTAGAGCCTGGATTATAATCGCTTGCTAAAGCTAGTGGTAGTCCGGCATCAATGATTTTTCTGGCTGGTGTATAGGGAATACCTAAAAAATAGGAGCAGGAGGGAAGTGCCACTGGCATAGTGTTGCCATTTTTTAATGCAATAATATCATTGGTATCTAAGACTTCTAAATGATCAACTGATAAGGCATTATGTTTAATACCTGTTTGAACACCTCCTAGTATGGTAAATTGATTTACATGTATTTTAGGTGTTAGTCCGTATTTTTTACCTGTAGTTAAAATTCTATCGGTTTGCTGTGTTGAAAAATAACCATCTTCACAAAAAACATCAATAAATTCTGCTAAATTCTCGTCAGCTATTTTAGGAATCATTTCATTAATAATTAAATCAACATAAACATCTTTATTATTTTTAAATTCAGCAGGAAAAGCATGAGCCCCTAAAAAAGTCGCTTTAATTTTTATAGGATAATTCTCAGCTAGTTTTTTAATTACACGAAGCATTTTTAACTCAGCTTCAACGGTTAATCCATATCCCGATTTTATTTCAACGGCTCCGGTACCTAATTTCATTATTTCTTCAACACGTTTTGACGATTGTATGTATAATTCATCTTCAGAAGTTTGTTGTAGTTTTTTTGCTGAGTTTAATATACCACCTCCTTTATTGGCAATTTCTTCGTAGGTGAGTCCGTTAATTCTATCAACAAACTCTCCTTCACGATTACCGGCATAAACTATATGTGTATGGCTATCGCACCAAGCGGGTAGCACTATTTTACCTGTAGCGTCTATAGTTGTATCAGCGGTAATTTCGTTAAGTGATTCCATCCTGCCAAAGTCACTTATACGATCATTTTCAATATGCAGATAAGCATTTTTTAGTGTTGGTAACACTTTCATATCAGCACCTGAAACTTTTTCTATGTTAGTTTCTCTGACTTGAAGTAATTCTTTAATATTGATAATTAATGTTTGCATTAATGCTTATATTTGATTTCAAATATAATTGAAATATGTTAGAACTACCCGATAACGAATATGCTCCTTTTTATAAACCTTATATTTTAGTTGCTTCAAAATCTAATAAAGGAATTATAGAGAATTTACAAGATAGTTTAGCTCGTTTTTTTGAAATACTATCAGAGTTATCTGAAGAAAAACAATTGTTTGCTTACGCAGAAAATAAATGGACAATTAAAGAGCTTGTACAACATATGATTGATACAGAAAGAGTGATGTCTTACAGAGCATTGTGTGTTTCAAGAAATGATAAAACAGCTTTAGCAGGATTTGATCAAAATGATTATGTTTTAAATTCTGATGCAAACCAGATTCCATATATAGAATTATTAAAAGAATTTTCTTTAGTACGTAAATCTACCATAGCTATGTTTAAAGGTTTTACAGATGAGATGTTATTTCGAAAAAGTATGGCGAGTGAAACTGAAATTTCAGTACGAGCATTAGGATATATTTTAACAGGTCATGTTTTACATCACTTAAAAATTATTGAAGAAAGGTACTTATAGAAATCATCTTAAAACTTCTAAAGTTACTTAACTTTTACACAACATTTTGAATTCAAAACAGTATGATATATAATAAATGAATATAAGTTTACGTTATCTATGGGCAAATTGACCCAAAATGAAAGAAAACAACTCAACTACAGAAAACGAATCTTCACGTTTAAAAAGAAGAAAAAGAAAAATGTTAAGCCCTTATAAAAAAGGAAAATATTCAATCTCTAGATTGGATGAATACGAAGTATATCTCAATCATATTGAGCTACTGAGTAAAGGTAGAAATTTAGAGGTTCAATAAATTATTGTTATATTTGAGTATAATTTTACAAAGAAGTTATGCTTAAATTAGTTATTGTTTGCTCTTTTTTATTGACATTTAGCGTTCACGCCCAGAAAGAAAATAATAAACTTGATAGTATTAATATACCTGTAAGTATTTTTACAATTGATGGGTATGGTAATCAAGAATTTAATCAGAGAATTGGTAATTATTTACCGTTAACAGGGTTTAAATTTATGATTACTAATGATTATCTAATAGATGTAAGGAATATTGGTATAGATGTAAGGAATATTGGTAGAAAAATAACTGTAGAAGATCTTTATGATAATTATAAAAAGGCAGAGTTAAATACTTTCAGCGTAAATAACAATAACCATTTTATCTGGAATATGTGGGATATTAGCCAACAGAAACAGTCACAACAAAACAATAATTAGTACTTCATTTTATCTTCTTTAGTTTCCCATTTTTGAAAAGCTTCTAAGGCAATTTCTCGGGCACATTGTTCAAATGGAATGCTACGTTTGTCGTCAGGTAATGGAATTTCTTTATAGATAAAAGAATCATCAAAACCTATATTTGTTGCATCTTCTTGGTTGCAACCATAATACACTTTATCTGGTCTTGCCCAATAAATTGCACCCAAACACATTGGACAAGGTTCACATGAAGTGTAGATAACACAACCTTCTAATTGAAAAGAATTTAAGTTTTTACAGGCATCTCTAATGGCAGTAACTTCTGCATGTGCTGTAGGGTCATTAGTTGATGTAACTTTATTATTACCACGCCCGATTACCCTACCATTTTTTACAATAATACAACCAAACGGACCACCTTCATTAGCATCCATACCTTTGATTGCTTCTTTAATTGCTTCATTCATAAATTTTTCATGCTCTGAAGTAATTGGTGTGGGATCTAAGTTATTGTCCTCAAAAGCTTTTACTGCTTCGTCTAAGAACTTTTTATTGAAAT
>CAZHYX010000352.1:0-3146 GCA_964536675.1 uncultured Flavobacteriaceae bacterium | reverse complement strand
AGACCATCTTATAATAAGAGTCTGGCTTTAAGTAGAGCTAAAGCTATTAAAAATATTTTAGTAGGTTTAGGTGTAGAGGCTAGCAGAATTACTATAAGTTCTCAAGGTGAAGCTCAACCCATAGAAACTAATGATACTGAAGAAGGAAGGCAGAAAAATAGAAGAGTAGAATTAGAAATAAAATAAAGTACTAATCAAATTAAAAAAATAAAATTATGTTATTATTACAAATAAATACAACAGCTTGCGACGGTTCAGACGTGTTTTACACATGGCTTATGTGGTTGTTAGGCGCATTTCTATTAGGTCTATTATTAGGCTGGTTATTGAAACAATTATTTGGCGGAAGTGGCAGTAAAGACACTACTGATTACACTGCTAAAATTAGAGGCTTAGAAGCTGAACTAGATGCTTGTAGAAAAGATAAATCTAAACTTACTGCTGCAGCTGCAGCTTTTGCAGCTACTCCTAAAGTTGATGACTCTGTTAAAGATGATTATACCAAAATTGAAGGTATAGGCCCGAAAATTAAAGACTTATTAAATACTGATGGTCTTTGGAGTTTTAAACAACTTTCTCTGGCTGCTGAAAGCAGAATGCAAAAAGTATTAGACGCGGCAGGTCCTGCTTATACAGTACATAATCCTAAAACTTGGGCTGAACAAGCTAAAATGGCTAATGAAGGTAAATGGGATGAGCTTCATAAATGGCAAGATGAATTAAAAGGTGGTTTATAAACCCCTTTTGAAATAAAAAAGGGGTCGTCTAAAAAGTAATACTATGTGTCGGTTTGAGCGCAGTCGAAAACTATAAGTTGTTGAAAACAAGAACCTTTTGACTGCGCTCAAGGAGACAATTCGTTTGAATTTAGTCTTTTTAGACAGCCTCTTTTTATTTATTCATTGTCATACCGTTCCATTTCTCTATCATAAAACTGAGAAGCAAGTTCAATCAACTCATTTACTTCATTTGTTAATGCCGTCTCATTATCAGTTTGAATATCTTCAAGCCACTCTATTTCATCATTGACTAAATTAATAATAAACTGAGGGTATTCGGTATGGATAATAAAAATATCATTCGGAAAATCGATATTATCACCTAGTAAAAATTTTGGAAGTGTCATTTTTTAGTTTATTAAATTACGAATTTCAGCATATATACTCTCACCTACATTCTCACCATAAAGGTTAACAGAAAAATCAACTCTACTGTTTTTAAAATCATGAAAAGCAGTTAGCATTTTAGTAGTGTCACTACCAATAATTTTAGCAAAATTGTTATCCACAAGCTCTACCCATTCAGTTTCGTCTCTAGCAATAATACAGTATTTTTTATTAAAAAACGCTTCTTTTTGAAGTCCGCCACTATCAGTAACCACCATTTTACATTGCTTCAAAAGCTCTAACATATCAAAATAACCCACTGGTTCAATTATAGTAATATTATATGAGAGATTATGTTTCTCCAATATTTTTTTAGTTCTCGGATGTAAAGGCAGAACAACTTTACACGAAGTATTGATTTGCTCTAATCCTTCAAAAATGGATTTTAGTTTTTCAAGTTCATCTGTATTTTCCTGACGATGGATAGTAGCCAATACAAATTCATTATTTTTCAAATTTAGTTTATTAAGTATTGATGATTTTTCAGCTGAAATTTTACTATAAAATTCAACGGCATCTTTCATAATATCACCACATTTTACAATCTTAGTATTTAAATTTGAAAAACCTTCTTCATGCAAGTTGTTAATTGCCGTTTCTGTTGGGCATAGTAAAAGATCGGAAATTCTATCGGTTAGAATTCTGTTGATTTCCTCGGGCATTTTCATATTATATGATCGTAAACCGGCTTCTATATGAATTACTTTAATATTCATTTTTTTAGCAGCTAAAGCTCCAGCAATCGTTGAATTTGTATCTCCATAAACCACAACTGCTTTCGGGCTTTCACCAATCAATACTTTTTCGATTTTTTCTAGCATTTGTCCAGTCATTGCACCATGGCCTAATCCGTTTATATTTAGATTGTATTTTGGTTTTGGAATTTCCATTTCTGTAAAGAAAATAGCACTCATATTCGCATCAAAATGTTGACCTGTATGGATAATAATTTCTTCTATCTCATTATGACTTACAATAATTCTACTTAATACTGCTGCTTTTACAAATTGCGGTCTAGCTCCTAATATGGTTACAATTTTGTTCATGTTTTATAATACTTTAGAGCGATACTAATTATCATATTCTTCATTATTTTTAACCCTTCAACTGCGCTCAAGAAGGGTATTTCAAACGTTAAACTTAAATAGTTTTTATTATTATCTCTGCTAACTGACCTGTTAATTTTTTTCGATGGTATTGTTCTATACCTTTAGAATCAACCACTAAATTATCATTTTTATATGCACTATATAGTTCTAGAATCGATTTTTTTAATGTTTTTTCGTCTCCAAAGTCTATTACGATTCCTGAATTTGTGTTTTTAATAATTTCCGCTAAATCTCCGTCAGTTGGTGCAATTGCTAAAATAGGACGTTTGGCTTGTAAATATTCAAATATTTTTCCAGTAATAATACCTTTTGCACTTGGCACGTTATTGACAGCAAGTAATAAAACCTGAGCACTTTTTTGAAAAGCCATCACCTTATTATGTGGCAAATAATCTATTATTTCTACATTAGACATCAATCCATTCTTTTTAATGCTCTCTAATACTTCATCAGCACACTTACCAATCAATTTCAATTGAAAATCATTAACAAATACATTGTTTTCTTTTATAATTTCTGATAGTACTTTCCAAAGCGTTTTCGGATTTCTATCAGCATTCATCAACCCAATATGCACAAATGAAAATTTAGAATCTAATTCAATATCTATTACTTCTTCATTATCATCAAATCCGTTAGTAATCACTTCAATATTTTGATTGAATTTTAAATAATTCTCTTTCATTGTTTTACCAACTACCAAAACACAATCAGCACTACTAACCACTTCTTTTTCCAATTGATGATGTTTTTCGGAGGCTTTACGTGTTAGTGGCAACTGATGAAAATAATCAATATCTGTCCAAGGATCACGAAAATCAGCAATCCATTTTACGCCTAACTTTTGTTTTAATTGTAAACCTATCAAATG
>CAZHYX010000351.1:0-3153 GCA_964536675.1 uncultured Flavobacteriaceae bacterium | reverse complement strand
ATGCGGGTAGATATTGATAAGGTATTGCTCCAAGAAATAATACGGAATTAATAATATTTAGCTTATGAGCTAAATTTCTACACTTTGTATACTCTGAAGAATTTATTTCTCCAATTAAGACTAATGGAAAAGTCATTCTTATATCTTCATTAATCTTTGCATATCCTAAAATAACTGTTTCATGATGTTTATAAATATCAAATTTGGACACATACAATAAATATTTATTAGGCTTTAACCTAGAATCTAACGAACCTTTAAAATCACGAAAACTATCGTTTATACCATGCGGAATAATGGTGGCTTTCTTCAGTTTTATTTTTTTATTTATAATATTAAATGCATATTTCGATATAAAAATGGTTAAATCAGCATTTTTCATTGTTTTAAGCATCACTCTACGTAATAAAAAATTTCTTAACTTTTGCCAACTAAAAGATATTCTTTTTAAAACATTCTGATCAAAAGGAATCATATTTCTAAACATTGTTACTGTTTTATAATATTTAGATAAAGGGGTGCTGTTTACACCTCCAGGACAAAACAAAACATCAGCTTTAATCCTTCGTAAATAAAATGGTAAGTAAAACATTTCCCAAAAAACACGTAAAAGAGGGTTTTTACCAAAAAAACCAACAGGTATAAATTTTATATTTTCACAAGCAACGATAGCTATGGGTGCAGATACAAATACAAATACATGGTCATCTTTATTTTTAAAGTTTGACAATAAATTTATTAAATAAGTTTGTCCTCCACCTTGTCTTGCAGATAAGGCATTAATTACAAAAATCACTAACGACCCCTTAACTTAATGGACATTAAAAAATAAATAAAGAGTAAAGGCAGTAAGTTAAACAAGACAAATGAGAAAAAAACATTTGTAAATTCAGAGTAGCTGAATCTTGCAGCTGCAAAAACAAAAAATATAGATATCATAAAATACAACCCTTTTCTATATATACTTAAATTAGACGAAAAATAAAAAAGTGAACGCCTAAAAAACCATACGGATATCAAAAAAACTATAGCCAATAAAAAACCAGCAAATACTATACCAAAAGAAAAACCAAAGTTCATAATGGCTTCGCCAAAAACACCTGGAGCAAGATTTGATAAGCCACCCCATTGATCATCCATATAAAATTTTGTAAAAACTAATCCTCCTGTATCAGGCTTATCAGGATAAAAAATTCTTGGAATAAAATTAGTAAAAAAGGTAAGGTAGGTTTGACCTAGCAAATAAGGACTTTCACCAGATTCATAAATTATCATCAAAGGATTAACCCCATAATAAAACTGTGCGAATTCAAGATCTTTAAGCAAAAAACCGACATTATCAGTTGTTCCAAACGTATTTCTGAATGAGCCATATATGATAACAAATATAGATATTAATACTGCTATTAAAAATATAGTAAATATTTTTACCTTTACTACAATAAAATGATACAAAATTAAGGTGGTTGCAATTGGTAAAGCCAGGCTGGTCCTTGATCCTGAAGTGATAGCCATAAAAATTAATACACAAAATATAAACAAAACTAAAAGTTTTTTTATAAATGTTTTATTATTGTCAATAAAAAATAAAAACATTAGATATGCAAATATTGCTTGTATACTCGAAAAAATTATAACTTTCCATCCTTGACCTGATAATTCTCTAACTCTGAAAGCTAAATTAAATAAATAATTTTCCACTCCCCCGACAGAGTTAATATCAATTATCTTTAAACTGAAAGGAATGAAAGTCAAAACTAGTAATATAAAATATTTAGTTAATGGCACCTTTATTCTTAAACTTTCAGTATTTACTGTTACATCTTTATCTATAAATCCTAATATTAACAATAATAAAAAGATTAAGAAAACAGCACTTGTTGTTAATATATTTGGTTCTAAAAAATAAAAACCAAAGTAAAATAAAAAACTGAATATAAAAATAACCTTAGCAGGAGAAAGTAGATTTCTATTTTGAATATACAAAAAAATAAACGTTGAGACACTTAGAAATAACAATAAAAACTTTAATAACATTTATGATAAATATCTTTTTGCAACAGAATCTAAAGTATAATCTTTCAATTCCGTAATAATTTTACTTTTATCATTCTTTCGGGTTTCAAGCATACTAGTCATAAAAGACATTGCCTCAAAAACATTAAACTGTTCAGTTTGAATATTCAAAACTATGCTTTTTTCAACGAATATTTCAGTTAAGTTATGATCATAAAAATTTATTATAGGAATTCCTGTTGCTAGATACTCAATAGACTTGCTAGGAGTCATTACACAGTTTGAATTTTCTATATGAATCAAAAAAGATGCCGATTTTATTTTTTTAATTGCCAATTCTCTTGAAATGGATCCAAAAAACCTTACCACAGAAGACTTAACGTTAGATATATCCAATCCATTCATAGGTCCGTATATATCAAAGAGGATATTAAAGCCTTGTTGCTTAGCTAAAGTAATTATTTTATTTATAGCTTCAATTGCTTTATATGGCTCCCTTATTTTTTTATGAAAACTCCCTACATAAACTAATCTGATATCATGAGGATCAATTTCTTGATTACCCGCATAAAACTTATCTACATCAATCGTATGGGGAATAACCTCTGAATTAAAACTTCCAAACTTTTCTTTATAGACACTACGTGTCATTTTATTTGTAAAAATGACTTTATTAGAATTTTTTAACACCCTTTTTTCTACAAAACCATTGAATTTACGATAGAAATTAAAATTATTAGGTTGCATAGATTCTGAAATTGAAAAAGGGTCACCATAATCAGAAATCCAACAGAACGAATGTTTGCTTATTTTTTTTAGAAAAAAACCTCCTAAATGTGAAGTAAATGTTGGGCTATATGTAATAACGTAATCAAATTTTTTATTGCGCAATTTAAACATTTTTAAAAACAATGGAAAAGACCAAAACCAAAGTCCATCAGGCCAATAAAACTTTCTATAACATACACGCAAAAAACTTAGTACAATTGCCTTGTAGTTATTTTTGCTTTCAGGCCTCTCAAATCTTTCTTTAGAGACCTTAAATCCTATTTCGTCTAAAATAAAGCTATCTTCTTTTCTAAAGTCTGAATATTTTGAAGTAACAAAGGTGATATCATGTCTTTCTAATGCACATTT
>CAZHYX010000350.1:0-3155 GCA_964536675.1 uncultured Flavobacteriaceae bacterium | reverse complement strand
TTAGAAGTTACGTTAGTGCTCATAAAAAACTCAATGAATGTAATTAAAAAAATAAGAAAAAAATCAGGTTATACACAAATAGGTTTAGCTGAAAAATCAGGATTATCCTTAAGGACAATTCAGCGTTTAGAGACAAGTTTAAACACACCAAAAGGGCATACATTAATAGCACTTTCAAAAGCATTCAATGTAGAGCCTTTGGTTATACAGAAAAAATTTTTAAAAGAAAAACAAGGTAATGAATCTGATATTTTATCCATCAAATTAATAAATATATCGATTTTAGCATTTTTCATAATTCCTTTAGGAAATATTATTTTACCATTTATTATTTGGAAAAAAAGGCGTCAATCAAAATTAGTAGATGATGTGGGAAGGAAAATTATAAATCTTCAAATAGTATGGACAGTGATATTGTTTTTCTTGCTTATTATCTCACCATTTATCAATAATATCTATCTTAGAACTTAGCTATTATGAACTGAATTAAAAACAACCTTATATTAGAACTTGGTGCCGATGGCTATCAGGATTGTTTTTGGTACTTAAAACTTCATTCTCGCACTAGCAGTAACAGACAAATCTTCAAACTGTTTATCCAAAAATTTATAATACCCAACAATACCAATCATGGCAGCATTATCAGTAGTATATTCAAATTCAGGAATATATGTTTTCCAACCAACTTGTTTTTTGGCATTTAGTAATGCATTTCTAATTCCTGAATTTGCCGAAACACCTCCAGCAATAGCAATATACTGTATTCCTGTTTGTTTTGAAGCCTCGGTTAATTTATTCATTAAAATTGTAACAATAGTAAACTGAATAGAAGCGCAGATGTCATTTAGGTTTTCTTTTACAAAGGCTGGATTCTCTTTTACATTCTTTTGAATAAACCGCAGTATTCCGGTTTTTAATCCGCTAAAGCTAAAGTCTAATTTATTTTTAGTTTTAGGGTGTGTAAATTCAAAAGCTAACGGATTTCCTAACTGGGCAAACTTGTCAATCAAAGGGCCACCAGGATATGATAAGCCCAATATTTTGGCCGATTTATCAAAAGCTTCACCTACGGCATCATCTAGCGTTTCACCAATAATCTCCATCGAAAAATAATCGGTTACTTTAACTATTTGTGTATGTCCGCCACTTATGGTAAGACATAAAAAAGGAAAAGGAGGTTTACTTTGATTTTTACTATCAATAAAATGAGCCAAAATATGTGCTTGCATATGATTTACAGAGATCAACGGAATGCCTAATGCCATTGCCATAGACTTAGCAAATGAAGTGCCTACTAATAATGAACCCATGAGTCCGGGGCCTTTAGTAAAAGCAATGGCGTGCAATTCTTTTTTGTCAATATTTGCTTTTGCTAATGCTTGATGCACAACGGGAACAATATTTTGCTGATGCGCCCTCGAAGCAAGCTCAGGTACTACACCACCATATTGCGAATGAATCTCTTGATTGGCTACAACATTAGAGAGTACTTTATCGTTGTGTAATACAGCAACACTTGTATCATCACAAGACGATTCGATAGCTAAAATATATGTTGATTTTTTAGTTGACATTTATTAGTTAGGCATAAAAATTGTACCTAGAAATTATGTAATTTTAGACAGACAAATTTAAAACAATTAAAACTATCAAACGAGTAAAAAAAATAATACTGAGAACAGTAATGATTCTATTGCTTTTATCGGTATTACTGATGTTTCTTTTTACACTTCCAGTAGTTCAGACTAGCATTGCAAAAATTATTACCAACAAGGTTAATAAAAAATATCATACAAATATTGTTGTCAAAAAGGTTGATTTGTCTTATTTAGGAAATATCAAGCTCAAAAAAATTGAAATTAATGATCACCATAATGATACTTTAATTTATATAGATAAGTTAACTACTTCTATATTCGAGTATAAAAACATATTAGATAATAAACTTGAGTTTGATGAAATTAAACTAGATGGTGTCCATTTTTATATGAAAACATATAAAGGCGAAAAGAATGATAATCTATCTATTTTCGTTGATAAATTTGATAATGGTAAAGTAAATTCTGATTCACCACTATTTTTATTAACTTCTTCAAAAATAGATATTACAAATACTAATTTTTATCTGTTTGATGAAAATAAGCAAGAAAAAGCAATTGTTTTTTATCGAGATATTGACGGTACTATTGATGATTTTAGGATAGAAGGGCCAAATATTTATGCCAATGTTAGAAAGGTTTCATTAAATGAAGACCATGGTATTATAGTAACCGATTTATCTACCAATTTTATTTATACCAGAAGTAAAATGACTTTTGCTAATACTAAATTAGTGACTGAAAACTCTTCAGTTGAGGCCGACATTGTTTTTAATTATAAAAGAGAAGATCTAGCAGATTTTAATAATAAAGTCAATATAGAAGCTGACTTTACAAAAGCAAGTGTGTCCTTGATAGATTTACATAAATTTTATGACGAGTTGGGTGAAAATGACAAAGTGAATTTTACAACTAAGGTAAAAGGAACATTAAATAATTTTACTTTAAAAAATTTAAAGTTAGTTTCAAATAGAAATTCAATTATTGATGGTTCTTTTCACTTTAAGAATGCAATAAATAAAGAAAAAGGGTTTTCTTTAAATGCGTATATTTATAACCTTTCTTCTAATTATCAGAATTTAAAACAACTCTTACCAAACATTTTAGGTAAAAAATTACCTACAACCTTTGAGAAATTTGGAAGGTTTAGTGCAAAAGGGCAAATTTATGTAACCAATGAACTGGTTGATGCAAAACTGACAATCAATAGTGGTTTGGGTAAAACAATATCCAGTTTAAAACTAACAAATATTGATGATATTGATAATGCTAAATATATAGGTCATATTGAATTTGTTGATTTAGAATTTGGTAAAATAGTGAATGATAGCCTTGTTGGTAAATTGTCATTAATAGCTGATGTTGATGGTACAGGTTTCACATTAGAGAACATAAATACTTCAATTAAAGGTAATGTTTCAAAACATCAATATAAAGGATATACCTACAATGATATAGATATAAATGGTGTTTTTAAAAATCAACATTTTGACGGTAGTCTTGTTGTTAGAGATAAAAATTTAATAATGAATTTTAAGGGTTTGGCAGATTTATCAT
>CAZHYX010000349.1:0-3156 GCA_964536675.1 uncultured Flavobacteriaceae bacterium | reverse complement strand
GAATCGAAAATACCTATTGATTGTTTGTTGTTCATGAATTACAAAGATAATATCAATTTTAATAATATTTTTAGTTGTTTATTAAAATCTGTTGTTGCACCTTCTCCTAGAGATTCTATTGAGTTCTCTGTAGAAGATTCCTGTCTTACTAAAAAAATCTAGTATCAATAAATGATTAATAACCCTACTTTTTTACACATTTTTTCTTTCAAAACAAATACTTTAAATCTATATATTTTGTAAAATTTTTGTTCGCATAAAAAGCTAAAAATATTAATTTCAGAAATTTGTAATTTAGATATTATTGGTCTCAAAATTAGTTAAAACTATGCACTTTAGTGCATTTCGCTTTAGCTTCTAAAAATCTTACCTTTGTTATATGTCAAAACAAAGAGTGAATGGACATACTGTGTCACGGTTGACAGTACATATAGTTTGGAATACCAAATATAGGTATTCAGTTTTAGAGGGAGATATTCAAAAGAAGTGTAGATCTATACTCATTCAAATTTGTGATGCTGAAGGAGTTAATATTTTAAAAGGGGTTGTTAGTAAGGATCACATTCATATGCATATTGAATATCGACCTTTTCAAGATATAAGTAGTTTGGTTAAGAAAATGAAAGGGAGAAGTTCAAGAAGGTTGCAACAAGATTTTCCAACTTTACAGAAAAAATACTGGGGTCGTCATTTTTGGCAATAGGATTTGGTTGCTGGAGTACGGGAAATATTACAGATAAAATGGTAAATGACTATTTAGAGCATCATCGTAAATCGAATAATGATAATGATAATTTCATCATTGAGTAATCACGTATTGCTTCCGTACTGCTGACTTTAGTCAGATTTAAAAACCTATGGTACTTTAGTCCTTAGTGGTTTAGTCTAATTCATAGTTTATACTAGCTTATATATAGTTGATATTTATTCACAAATAGTCATTCTGTTTTTTAATCTAACCGTTTAAACCTAAATATTGACCACTTATTAGATAAAATAACCACAATATATATGTATATATAAATTAGTCTAATTTTAAGAAATATAAACTTAGGAGTTATCTGAAAATCCTTTAAAGAGTAAGAATAAATTAAATTATTTTATTATGAAAAAAATGATGAATTTAAAAGGTGTTAAAGTGTTGAGTCGTAAGGAGCAAAAAAATATTAGCGGAAGCCATCATGTCCCATTTAATCTTTTTGAATCATGTGGAAACATATTAGACTGTGCTGGAGGAACTACTTGTCAACCTTCTATTTTTGGAGGAGGTATATGCCTGTTCGCATAATTTTTAGAGGTATATTTTTTAATAAAAACCCCATTGTTTAAAACCAATGGGGTTTCACTATTTATTTAATAATTTCTACTTGATCCCTAATTTAGCTTTTGCATCTGTCATTAAGTCTTTTCCTTTATATACAATCAAACCAGTACCAGGAGAAGAATCAAAAACATATTCATACCCTAATTTAGTGGCAACGTCATTGATAGCCTTTTGTACTTTCTCAATAATAGGTTTATACAGATCTTGTTGCTTTTTCTGTAATTCTTGTTGTGCATTTTGCGCATATAACTGAAGTTTTTTCTGTAAATCCTGTACTTCAGCACCACGTTTTGCATTTTCCGTATCTGTCTGTGTAGCAGCTTCGGCGTCATACTTTTTTAATTTAGCCTGTAATGCATTGGTCTGACTTTTATAATCAGTATCATAAGTTTGCATCACTTTTTTAATCTCTACTTCCATTTGTTTAGTTTCAGGCATGGCTGCAACTAATTCTTGGGTGTTAATATGTGCTACTTTAGATTGAGCTTGTGTTGCTGTAAATCCTAAAAATAATACACTAACTAATAATAGGTTTTTAAATAATTTCATTTGTTTTAATTTTTAATTCTAATTGTTGTTTTCTTTTTGTTCTTTTTGTTCTTTTTTCCTTTTTTCCAATTCTTCTAATCGTTTTTTTCTTTTTTCTTCGTTCGCTTTTTTTAATTCCTCTTTTCTTTTTGCTTTAGCTTCATTCTGTTTTTTTATTCTATCTAATAAAGCATTTCTTTTACTATCTTTTATACTGTCTTTTACTTTATCAATTGAAGCTTTATCTAAAATACCTGTAGTTTTTACATTTACAGAATCTGCTGTCTTTTTAACAGTTTTACTTTTGATTAAGCTATTTTTTCTATTCTCAATTTCTTTTAATCGTTTTTTTCTTTTTTCTTCAGCTGCTTTTTTTCGTTCTTCTCGTAATTTAGTTCTTTCCTCTTGTTGCGCTTTCAGTCTTGCTTGCAAAGCCTCTCTGTTTTTAGCTTTGGCATCTGATTTATTTTGGGCACCTTCTGCGGCTTTGTCTATTTCTGATTGACGCTGGGTTTGTTTCTCTTCTAGCTGTACTTTCTTTCTCCCTTTTACAATACTATTGAGTACCAATTCACTTATATCAAATCTTTTATTGGCATATAACATTATTAAATCACTAGATTTATCTAAAATAATATCATATTTTTTTCTAACAGCAATAGTTTGAACAGCATTGTATATTTGATCTTGAACAGGTTTTACCAATTGTTTTCTTGTTAAAAATAAATCGCCTTTTGGACCAAAATACGCTGCTTGTAATTTTCTTAGATCTTCTTCTTTTATTTGAATATCTTCTTCTCGTTCACTAATTAACTCTTGAGTAAGTAATGGTTTTTCATTACTTAAATCTGTTTTCATTATTTCAATCTCACGTTTTATACCTTCTAGTTTTTGTTGCCAAGTTGCTACTTTAACCTTTAATCTTGCTTGTGCGGCAGTATATTCAGGTACATTTTCTAAAATATATTCCATGTCAATATACCCTATTCGTTGAGGTTTTTGTGCAACAACGATTGTGCTAATTACAACTGCTAAAAAAAATAAAACTTTACGTATCATCATTTTAAAAGTATTTTGAAATAATCGTGCCAAACTTTTACAGATGCACAAATTTACTAAATTTACTTAGAACTGTTGTCCAATTATAAAATGTGTTTGCCAACCAGATTTTTGACCGGGTACAATAAGGTTATCGTCAAACCCATGACCAAAGTCTATACCTAATAATCCAAATGCAGGCATAAATATTCTTACAGCAAAAGCGGCATAACGTTTTAAGTTAAATGGTTCATATTTTTTAAAAC
>CAZHYX010000348.1:0-3158 GCA_964536675.1 uncultured Flavobacteriaceae bacterium | reverse complement strand
AGTTTAAAGTTGTTCAAGAAGAACCGAAAGAATCAGTTAAAGAAGAGTAGTAAAATATAAAAAAATATAAAAGACCATCCACAATTTATAGTGGATGGTTTTTTTGTTTAACCCACTTAGTGCATTAGAACTTAGTGATGAGGATAGGAAATACAGTAAAAAAGTGGCTTTTTCAGAGTTTTAGCATCTCTCCAGAGACGGAAGTATATTTTGTAGTAGGTTTTCAAACGGAATATATTTTCTAACGCATAATACGAGTTAAACTTCCCTAAGGTAGTATGTGTAAAATTTACCAAGATTACTCCTTAAAAACTATCAAAATAATCAGAAAACTGCTCTTTCTGAGAACTAAAGGAAAAAGTGCACTATTCAATTTAACCTTAAAAATGGTCATATAAATTGTTTACTCACTTCTTTACTATTTTTTAGTTTGAGCTCGTGATTTACTTCGTAGTTCTTTTTTACTTATATTTTGTTAAAGAAAGAAACTATAATTATTTTAGCTTAAATTGACTCTTAAGGTTTTTGTAGATTGTTTTAGGGTGTTTATTTTTAAAATATTAAGCCATCATTTCATCATTATAATGATGAAATGATGGCTAATTTATTTATTGCAATAAAGTATATTCAAACTGGGGGTGTCCTCTTACGCCATTTGCATTTACTAAAGCAGTAAATTTTAATTTATATACATTACCATCAGTATCTTTTAAAATATAAAATCTATCAGTTCTAACTGATCCTGTGAAAACGCTTCTCCAGCTGCTTCCAATAGTGGTTTGATTTTCTGAAAATTCATTATCTAGAACATCCGCTTTTGTAAATGCTTCGTATGTAAAATCACCTGTACTTACTCTATATGCAGTTACGCCTCCTTTTCTATTATGAACTAGAAAGTCTGAAAATCCATAAGCTCCAGGTCCAGATCCAAAATCTATTACATTTGTAAAAGTTGTAAAATTTAAATCCCATTTGTCAGCTTCAGGCTCTACGTCTACCGTCATTTCAGTATTCAAACTAAAAAAGTTAAAATTATAATCCGCTTTTTTAGAAATTATTGCCTCTTCATGCGTAGTATCTTCTAAGTTAGCATATAATAATTTATAGTCAGCACCCTCTCTTGTAATTCTGATTTTTTTCCAGCCTCTATGATCTCCATTTATTGCAACACTTCCAATATTTGGAGTTTCCGTACCTACTTGAAACCCTGCATTTACCAAATAGACTTTATTATCATTTTCTGTTACAGAAATTTCTTTGATTGCTGTTTGCATAATATCACCAGAAATATCATCAACAAATATGTCGCTACCGGCTTGCGATATTGACATTGCATCCTGCAGACCAGCTACAGATGCTTCCGTTACAGCGTCTATATCGGTAACATCAAGTTCTCTTACTGTTATAAAAATAGAGCTATTTAGTACTACTCTAAAATCATCACCACTATAAAATCCGAAATCCCAAGTATCTCTTTTTACTATAGTTGAAGATTGAGAGCTTAAATCAATATAAACTTGATTAGGTTGGTTATGCCCTCCAGTCTCTGGGAAAAGACTGGCTCCTAACGAAGCTGTTTCTGTAAAACTAACTTGTACATTTGTATTTCCTTGAATCATACCTAATGTAAGGTTAACTTTGGTAATTTCAAAATTCACAGAGCTATTTGATCCTTCAATAGGGTTTATTAGCTTGTTGAATTTGAATTTAACATTCGCATCACCATTATTAACATTTAATATAATAATACCTGAACTATTTGCTTCTGGTAATGTAGTAAAATCATTGCCGGTGCCATAATCGGCATTTGTTGCCGTATATTTTACTTCTATGGTACCATTTTCAGTTGCTGTTCTTGAAAATGTTACAATAACGTCTTTCTCAGAGTCTAAGGAGGATAAACTTATTGACGGGTTTTCAAAAGCGACTACAAAATCTTGTAATACAGGCTCGTCGTCATTGCTACAAGAGCTAATTATTAATAGTAATACTAATAGTGTACTGGTAAAAAATTTAGTTTTCATTTTATTGAATTTTTAATTAAAGTTTAGGTTATATAATAATTTTAAAAAGTATGATCTTCCATACCCCAATATTATTGATGAGGGTGGCCCTGAATGTGCTCCACCATCAATTGCTGAGGTATTTACAGAAGTAATATTTGTTAAGTTTCTTGCTCCTAGGGTAAGTTGTAAACTATTTTTATAAAAAGATTTTTTTATGGACGCATCAATCCAGCTAAAACCATCTTGTTTACCTCTTACAATAATAGAATTATTATTAGTATCTACTTTTTGTACAAATTGATATTGAGGTCCGTTATGCTTTATATATGCTGAAAAAACAGTATTCCATTTGGGTAGGTTATAAGAAATGTTTGAGTTAAATTGTAAAGCATACAGGTAATCATCATTAAAGTCTATTCGGCTATCTAAAATTTTAGAAGTACCGCCAACTGATGCTCCTACATTAAACTGTAACCTTTTATAATCTATTGTATTAGTAAATGACACTCCCCAATTTTTATACGTATCAATGTTATTGTATTTAAATGCGATAGGGCTTTCATTTACTATTATTAGTTCAATTCTATCTTTAACATCTAAATACCAAGATGATAATTTACTTTTTAATTTAATATTTTGATTTTTAAAAGTAAATCCTTTTTTAAGGTGTATAAAAATAGATTTACCCTGTTCAGGTTCTAAATCTTCATTTCCTCTTACATCATGGTTAACATCTACAAAAAAGGTAAATAATTCATCATAATTTGGGAGTCTTGGTGAAGTACCGATTATCGTTCTTAATTCTAAGTTATTTTTAAATTCATACCTTGTACTTATTGATGCGGCCAACTGTGTGTCAAAACGAGATGAAAATAATAATCTAGCGCCAGGTTTAAATGATAATCTATCATTTAGATTTAACTCAGAAGATATAAATGCATCATAAGAGCCAAGAGTTCTATTAATATTTTCTCCATCAAAAGTGCCTGCTAGCCTTGAGGCAAATCCATCAATAGAACTTATTTCATAACCTAATTGAAATTTAGCATTCTTTAAACTAAAAAAATTACTAAAGTTACCTTTAGAATAAACCCATTTAATCGATGAATATTCAACATAATTTAAAGAAAATATTGAGAAATAAGATATAAT
>CAZHYX010000347.1:0-3162 GCA_964536675.1 uncultured Flavobacteriaceae bacterium | reverse complement strand
TAAAGGCATCATAAACTGTTGTGTATCTGTTTCATTATCAACAGCAGCACCAATAGCTGCATACAATGAACCATATAATAAATAACCCCCAATAAAAAATAGAATAAACATAATAACCAAGTTAGCCAATGGTAAATTAAACATTTCTTGTATTACCAAATCCAATTCTTTTTGTATTGCAACATTATTTGCAGCTTGGCTTAATATTTCTTGTTGAGCCATTTGGCCTTCACTCATATTAATTCCAAATACAGCCGATACGATCATCATTAAAACACCTCCGAGAATTACCCAAATAACAAATTGTGTAATTCCTGCTAATGAAGTACCGAATATTTTACCTAATAATAATTGTATCGGTTTAACCGATGAAATAATAACTTCAATAATTCTACTGGTTTTTTCCTCAATAACACTCCGCATAATCATATTGCCATAAATTACAATAAACATAAATAATAAATAGCCTGCAGCCCCACCAAAAGCCAATTTTAAACCACTACCCAGTTTTGAAGTTTTTATACCATCAAAAGTTTCTAAATTGGTATTTATATTTACTTTTAATTTATTAATAAGTTCAGGATCTAAACCTGAATTTCTTAATTTAATATTTCTTGCCTTATCTTCTATGGTTCCTTCAATTTTTTCCATCACAATTAGAGATGGAGAGTCTTCTGAATAAAACTTTATTTTATCTGCAATAGCATCAATACTATCAGCTTTTGGTATGTATAATAAACCATAATTTTCAGATTCTTGAACTATTTTCTTGGCATCATCTAAAGTGACATTAATCAATATATCATACTTAGTATTTTCTGTACTCTTAAATTCTGAAGCAAATAAATTACTTTCGTCAAGTACTGAAATTACTCTAACCTTATCATTATTTAATTGTGTTAAATACGCTATTAGAGCAAATAAAGCCACCATGATAAGCGGACTTAAAAAAGTCATGATAATAAATGACTTATTTTTTACTTTATTAAGATATTCTCTTTTGGTAATTAGAGATAGGTGATTCATATTAATTGTTTTGAACTGTTTGGATAAAAATATCGTTTACACTAGGAATGACCTCAACAAAATGAGTAAGTTGACCTTTAGTTGTTAAATGAGAAATGAGTTGGTTAGCCGATTGACCATCATCAATCTTAATGTTAAATTTTACTTCATCATTTATGGTTTTAAAAGTTGCTTCAGAAAGTTCAAATTTTTCTTTTAAATAGCTCTCAGTGGCTGTTCTATCATCTGTCAATAAACCAACTTCATATATATTTGATTTATATTCCCTTTTAATATCAATTAATTTTCCGTCAAGAACTTTATTCGATTCATGTATCAAAGCAATATGATCACACAATTCTTCTACAGATTCCATACGGTGTGTAGCAAAAATAATAGTAGCGCCTTCGTCACGTAATTGTAAAATCTCGTCTTTTATTAAATTTGCATTGATAGGGTCAAAACCACTAAAAGGCTCATCAAAGATTAATAATTTAGGTTGATGCAGTACAGTTACAATAAATTGAATTTTTTGTGCCATTCCTTTAGACAGTTCCTGAACTTTTTTGTTCCACCAATCACCAATTCCGAATTTATCAAACCAATATTTTAGACGTTCTTTTGCTTGTGCTTTTGTCAATCCTTTTAATTGAGCTAAATATAAAGCTTGTTCGCCCACTTTCATAGATTTATACAATCCACGTTCCTCGGGTAAATAACCTATATTTTTTATGTGATCAGGATGAAGTTTTTCACCATCCAACATAACAATTCCCTCATCTGGCATTGTAATTTGATTGATAATTCTTATCAAAGTAGTTTTACCAGCTCCATTAGGTCCCAATAAA
Organism: uncultured Flavobacteriaceae bacterium; assembly: GCA_964536675.1. Classification (GTDB taxonomy): domain Bacteria; phylum Bacteroidota; class Bacteroidia; order Flavobacteriales; family Flavobacteriaceae; genus Aureibaculum. Next base: position 1,309 of record CAZHYX010000347.1, on the reverse strand, counting down.
CCAAAAATACTGCCCTTAGGGACTTCAATTGAAACATTATTAAGAGCGGTATAATCACCATAATTCTTAATAATATTTTCTACAACCAATAAGTTATTCATATAAAATATAAATTTTTGCAAAGATATTAATTTGACTCAAAAAAAGATTATAAGTTACAGTTTTAAATTAATATAAATTTATTATGCATGCATAGTAATTTTTTGTATATTTGGGCATGCAAAAAGAAACATCTATAGATCATGCTTTAAGAGCCACTTGGCAAGCAGTTGCTAAAATGTATAATGAACAAGCAACAAAGTACAACAGTACCATGTCAACCGCTTTTGTTTTATTGAATATTGATTATGAAAACGGAACACCTTCAACTGCACTAGGACCTCAAATGGGAATGGAACCTACCAGCTTATCAAGAATACTTAAAAACATGGAAGAAGATAAGCTTATTTATAGAGAAAAGAATCCTGAAGATGGAAGAAGTGTCTTTATAAAACTAACAAATCAAGGAAAAGAAAAACGTGAACTTTCAAAAAATTCTGTTTTAAGGTTTAACGAAATTATCCGTCAAAATTTAACAGATCTTGAACTTCAATCTTTTTTTAAAGTAACTGAAAAAATAAATCAACTAATAAGTGAACGCTCGATATTTAGTACTGTTGAACGTAAAGCAATATAAAATACAAATTAAAAACTGATGAAAAAAAGATCAATAAAAAAAATAGCAGTTCTTGGCTCAGGAATTATGGGTTCTGGTATAGCATGTCATTTTGCCAATATTGGCGTTGAGGTGTTATTATTAGATATTGTACCCAGAGAATTAACTGACAAAGAAAAAGCACAAGGAAAAACACTGGAAGATAAAAATGTTCGTAACCGATTGGTAAATGACAGTTTAAACACTTCATTAAAATCAAAGCCTTCTCCTATATATAATACCAAATTCGCTTCTCGTATTACAACTGGTAATATGGAAGATGACATGTTTAAGATTGCTGATGTAGATTGGATTATTGAAGTAGTAGTTGAACGCTTAGACATCAAAAAAATAGTTTTTGAAAGTGTTGAAAAACATAGAACTAAAGGAACGCTTATAACGTCAAACACTTCTGGTATTCCTATCAAGTTTATGAATGAAGGAAGAAGTGAAGATTTTCAAAAACATTTTGCCGTAACGCACTTTTTCAATCCGCCAAGGTATTTAAAACTATTCGAGGTTATACCTGGTCCTAAATGTGATCAAGAAGTAACTGACTTCTTAATGATGTATGGTGAAAAATTTTTAGGAAAAACTTCTGTTTTAGCGAAAGAT
>CAZHYX010000346.1:0-3197 GCA_964536675.1 uncultured Flavobacteriaceae bacterium | reverse complement strand
GAAATAGTATGACCATTTTCTAGAAAATTGTCTGTAACTTGTGCAACAGGCACACCGTATAAAATTAATTGCTGGTGCAAGCCTACTTACGAATCCCGAGGCTTCGGGACTCGCGGATTTTCTATTCGGTTTGTATTTGCTAAATTTGTTGCTTAATCAACGCAACTAATCTTATACCAAACGATAAGCGTAATACCTAATTTTCTACTTCAACCTAAACCGCATTTCAACAGGTAAATGATCTGATGCTTGTCCTAATTGAGTTAAAACTTTACCACTTATATATTCAATAGAGTTTTTGGTATAAAAAATATAGTCTATCCTTTTATATAGATTAGCAGAATCAAAAGTGTATTCGTAAGAATCTCCAAAAGCAGCATTACCAATATCTTTTAAAGCAAATATTTTATTAATTGCTGGGTCATCATCATCAGGATTACTATTGAAATCACCCAACAAAATTGTTGGATACTTTTCTTTATATTGATTAAATAGATCAATCACATAGTTGAGCTGTTTGATTCTAGTGGGTTTGTCAAAAGCTTCTAAATGAACATTGATAATAACAAGCTCTTTATTTTCAATAGTTATTGTAGCAACTTGGGCTAAACGTTCTAGATATAAAGCATCTCTATAAAACGGATTATTTTTTACTCTTTCTAAGACAATTCTTTGATGACCTTTTATAGGGTATTTACTAATAATTGATTGCCCTGAAAGCATTTCTCCAAAATGCATTGATAAAGGCCAATATGGAAAAGGCACATATTTTTCATCCCAATTCACAGCTTTGGCAACATAATTATAACCCAAGGTCGCAATTTCATTTTGTTGGTTAATTTTATAGGATCTAGCAGAAGCATAATCAATTTCTTGAAAAGCAATAATATCTGAGTTAACCAACTTAAATTCAGTTTTCACTTTTTTAAGGTTATTATCAAACAATGATTTTGGCTTTTCTATAGCTCTGTTATTTGTCATACCGCTCAAATATCCTATATTATAGGTAACAATACTATAAATTGAATCAGTATCTGTTTTTTGAGGATAGTTATTTGTAGTAATTTTAGAATAATCTTCTAGCTCATAATTTGGCGATGATGCCCAGAAAAAGAAAATTATAATAGATAATATGATACCTATTAATAGGAACATTAAAAATTTCAACGCTTTTCTCATGACAGCAAATTACATTAATATTTTGTTTTTCTGATTGATACTTCGACAGATTTATAATTTCGTACTTATAACTAAACAGTCTAACACCTTATATCTAATAGCGAAACGGTCTAATATCTTTGATTAAATTAAAATATAACATATAGTGCTTCTATAAAATATCTTTGTATATTTGCACCCCAAATTAAAAGAGAATACTATGAAAGGAGGTGCAATACTATGTTGATAATACCAGTTAAAGACGGAGAGAATATCGATAGAGCGCTAAAACGCTTTAAGAGAAAGTTTGATAGAACTAAAACGATGAAGCAGTTGCGTAATCGTAAGCATTTCATTAAACCTTCTGTTTCAAAACGTGCTGAAACTCAAAAAGCACAATACGTACAAAGACTAAGAACTCAAGAAGAGCAAGGTTAAGTGAGAATAGTATTCCTACTGAGGTGGGAATTTCATCCAAAAAAAGTTAAACCGTTAGTATAACAAAAATACATTTTGTAAATTTGTTACTAATGGTTTTTTTTATGCCAATAGTACACTTTATAGAATACCTTTCTTTTGAAAAAAAATACTCACCTCATACAACTAGGGCATATCAAGACGATTTAAATTCATTTCAAGTATTTTGTAATATTACTTTTGAAGACCAACAACTAATAGATGTGAATTATTCTCAAATTCGATCATGGATTGTTGAGATGGTAAATCAAAAAATAGCTAACAGAACAATTAATAGAAAAATAAGTAGTTTAAAAACATTCTATAAGTTTTTAGTAAAAACAAAACAATTGACAGTATCTCCTTTATTAGGGCATAAAGCATTGAAAGTTTCTAAAAGAGTACAAGTTCCTTTTTCTGAAAAAGAAATTGATGAAGTAATTAATAACTTAGAGGCTAATGATGATTTTGATTCTATACGTAATAAGTTGATTGTTGAGCTATTGTATTCAACAGGAATGAGAAGATCAGAATTAATTGAAATGAAAATAAATGACATAAATTTTTCAAACTCAACACTAAAAGTTTTAGGAAAAAGAAATAAGGAAAGATATATACCATTATTAAATTCTGTACAACAAACTTTAAAAAAGTACTTAGATAAACGTAAAGAATTGATATCTAATATTGAACACCTGTTTGTTACAAAAAGTGGGAATAAAATCTATCCAAACCTTGTTTATAGAATAATAAATGAGTACTTTAGTGGCGTGTCTTCAAAAGTAAAAAAGAGTCCGCATGTAATACGTCATTCGTTTGCGACACATTTATTAAATGAAGGTGCAGATTTGAATTCTGTCAAAGAATTGCTCGGTCATTCAAGCTTGGCTTCAACTCAAATATATACTCATAGTAGTTTGAGCGAGTTAAAAAAAGTGTATAATCAAGCTCACCCTAGGAGCAAAAAAAACTAACGTGTATGAAAGTTAATGTTCAATCTGTAAATTTTAATATAGATAAAGATTTAGTTGAATTTGTAAATGCAAAAGTTGATAGTTTAGATAAATTTTATGATAAAATAATTGAAGCTGATGTTTATTTGAAGGTTCAAAGTACAAGTGAAAAAGAAAATAAAATAGTTGAAGTTAAATTGAATATACCAGGAGATGAGTTTATGGTGAAAAAGCAATGTAGATCTTTTGAAGAAGGAGTTGATTTAGCTACTGGGGCATTAAAAAGACAACTTAGAAAAAAGAAAGGGAAACAGCGAAGTCATCAGTTGTAATTTTATATAAAAAATAAACATAAAAGTTTTGTAGAAAACATAAAACTTTATACATTTGCAAACCGTTAAAAATAGCGGTTTGTTTTTTTGTGAAAAAAAGTGAAAAAAAGCCGATGTAGCTCAGCTGGCTAGAGCAGCTGATTTGTAATCAGCAGGTCGTGGGTTCGAGTCCCTCCATTGGCTCATGAAATATTGGATAGTTGAAATTTATAACAAAAGTTATTTAATTCAAACTGGGAAGAGAAGTTTGTCTAGATTAAAGTTGAAGAAATCACCTTCCATTGGCTCAAATATAAAT
>CAZHYX010000345.1:0-3204 GCA_964536675.1 uncultured Flavobacteriaceae bacterium | reverse complement strand
GATAGTGCATATTGGAAATTAGAGCGTTTTTTGAAATATCATGAAGGTAAAATTGATGGTTTTCTCGGTGCAAACGGAGCTATTTATGCGTTAAGACGCGAAAATTGCCACAGCTTACCGACTGACACAATTATTGATGACTTTACAATGTTTATGGACGTTGGACTTTCTGGACAAAAGGTTATCTACGATATAGAGGCAATAGCAGAGGAAGAGGTCGCACCTAGTATGGCGGGAGAATATAAAAGACGAGTCCGTATTGGCATGGGAAATTATCAGGCTTTTTTCAGAATGTTAGGCGCTTTACTGCCTAAACAAAAATGGCGAGCATTTACTTATTTTTCACATAAAGTCGTCCGCTGGTTTACCCCTCATTTTATGCTGTTATTATTGCTAATCAATCTTTTACTACTTGATGAGTTTATTTATCAAATATTATTTGTATTACAAATACTTCTGTACCTAACTACATTAATAGTTGTTAATTTTTATAGTGACCGTCAGTTACCCTCAATCATCAGATTACCTGTTTTTTTAGTCAATATGAACTTTGCGCTTGGCCATGGGTTCATTAAATATATAGTAGGTAATAGTGAAGGATCATGGCAAAGAACAGAAAGATGATAACTATCATGTGGAGAATATAAATGGGTTTTATTTTTGGGTTAGCACTGCTTTTAGGGTTTGGGTTCTTTTTTGTTTTAAAGAAAAAAAACATGGATATATGGATTGTTGCTTATGTTAATCAGCACATTAAGAAAAGGAAGATGACAACAAAACCTGTTCATATTTTGTTTTGTTATGTTGATCATTATGAGCCTCAATGGCAAAAAGTTGATATTTCAATTGAAAGACAAAGAGTTGATCGATGGATGACGGACTACCCCAAATTATGTGAAAATCACAAAGATGCTGATGGACATTTCCCTCAACACTCATTTTTTTATCCGGAAGAAGAATATCGGGAAGAACACCTAGCTAAATTAGCCGATCTATGCCAAAGGGGTTATGGTGAAGTTGAAATCCATTTGCATCATGATAACGATACTAGTGAAAATTTGCGTAACACTTTAACTAGTTTTGCGGAAACTTTAAATAAAAATCATGGTTTGTTGACAAAATTTCCTGATTCAGAACAAATAACCTATGCATTTATTCATGGCAACTGGTGTTTGGATAATTCTAGAGCAGATGGTCGCTGGTGCGGTGTTAACGATGAGCTAATAATATTAAAAGAAACAGGGTGTTATGCGGACTTTACTCTACCTTCTGCACCAAGTGAAACTCAAACAGCAAAAATTAATAGTATTTATTATGCAACAGATGATCCAGAAAAAACTAAATCGCATAATACAGGTATTGATGTTGAAGTTGGAGGCGCATCATCCGGTGACTTGATGATTATTCAAGGACCTTTGGCACTAAACTGGAAAACAAGAAAATTAGGTTTGCTTCCAAAAATAGAAGCAGGAGATATAAGGTCTGTTCTTCCTCCAACTAAAGAACGAATAGATTTATGGGTGAATTCTGATGTTCATGTTAAAGGCCGTCCAGAATGGAAATACATAAAAATACACACCCATGGTACTCAAGAGAGAGATATGGAAACATTATTAGGACATGAGACTGACGAAATGTTTAGTTATCTTGAGTCTCATTATAATGATGGTGAAAATTATATTTTACATTATGTTACTGCAAGAGAAATGTACAACATTACAAAAGCAGCCGAGGCTGGAAAAGATGGAGATCCAAACGACTATCGAAATTATATTTTGCCTCCGCCTACATATACTCCTTGTTCTTAATAGCTATAAATAGAATAAATGCATCTGTTAGGTAGTCATAACTCGACATAAATACAAAAATCAGGTAAAAATATGAAAATCATTTCGGTAGTCGGTGCACGTCCCAATTTTATGAAAATCGCTCCCTTTATTCATGCGATTAATAAACATAATGCATTAAAAACAACTGAACACATAGAACATGTTCTCGTACATACCGGTCAGCATTATGATGATCGTATGTCACAGGCATTTTTTAAATCATTAAATATCCCAAATGCCGACATTCATCTTGATATTGGTTCAGGCTCACATGCTGAGCAAGTTGGTAATACTATGATTGCGATTGAAGATGTTATCAAGAAAGAAAAGCCAGACTGGGTTGTAGTTGTTGGTGATGTAAATGCAACACTTGCATGCTCGGTAACGGCAAAAAAAGAACATATAAAAGTTTGTCACATTGAAGCGGGTCTACGCTCAGGTGATATGGATATGCCAGAAGAAGTTAATCGTTTAGTTACCGATCGTCTTTCAGATTTATTGTTGACACCAGATTTATTATCTGGGGAAAATTTACGTCGTGAGGGCGTCACTGAGGAAGCAATTAGCTTTGTCGGAAATATAATGATTGATACGTTAGAAACAAACAGAGAGGCTGCTGGCAAACTTAAAGTTGATCAAGTAGTGCGAAATAATTTACTAGATAATACCGTTCAGGTTCCTGATGAAATCAACAACTTCTCAGTGTTAACAATGCATAGGCCTTCAAATGTAGATAATCAGGAAATTGTTGAGCCAATTATTGACTTCCTTCTTAATGAACTTTGTGCAAATGAAACCTTAATATGGCCGGTTCATCCGAGAACTAAAAAGCAGCTTGAGAGTTTTGGTTTGTGGGAAAAAGTAACTAGTCATAAACATATTTTTTTACTTCATCCTATTAATTATCATGAAATGCTTAATCTTAATATGACCGCAAATATGATGTTAACTGACAGTGGAGGCTTACAAGAAGAATGTTGTGTTTTAGGCACGCCTTGTTTGACTTTACGCTGGAATACAGAACGTCCTATTACATTACGTGAACATGGCGGCGCATCAGTATTAGTTGGCAATAGTGCTGAACGCATCCACGAAGAATATAAAAACCTTAAAACTATTAAACGGAAACCACAAAGACCTGAATTATGGGATGGGCATGCTGCTGAACGTTGTTTACAAGCAATATTAAATTATAAATAAGATATTTTAAAATTATGACAAACAATACAAAACAACCTATTTTATACTTTGGTAATGACTGGAAATCTGATAATAAAACTAGTAGTCATCATATTGCAACAAGGTTAATGCGAGACCATTTAGTTGTATATATTGAATCTCCGGGTTTAAGAGCCCCTCAAAGTAGTAAACGGGA
>CAZHYX010000344.1:0-3206 GCA_964536675.1 uncultured Flavobacteriaceae bacterium | reverse complement strand
TACATTGACCCTTCAAGAAGAAATGATAGTAAAGGGAAAGTATTTCTACTAAAAGATTGCCTGCCTCATATTCCTGAAAATTTAGATGCTTTATTTGAATATACTGATAATGTTCTTATTAAAGCTTCACCAATGTTAGATATTACCAGTGCTATTAATGAATTAAACTTTGTAAAAGAAGTATATGTTATTGCTGTACAAAATGAAGTTAAAGAGCTCCTTTTTATATTAAAAAAATCATATAATAAGGAGATATTAATTAAGACAGTGAACATTACAAAAGATATAGAACAAACTTTTGAATCAAAATTTAAAAAAGAAGTAGAAGTAACTTTTTCTGAACCTTTAAGTTATCTTTATGAACCAAATAGTGCAATCTTAAAAGCAGGTTTTTTTAATGAAGTATCACATCATTTAATATTATATAAACTTAATAATAACAGTCATTTATATACTTCAAATAATTTAATACACTTTCCTGGAAGACGATTTAAAATTAATAAGCAATTACTCTATAATCTCAAAGAGCTTAAAAAAGTGCTCTCTATATCAAAAGCTAATATTACAATTCGTAACTTTCCAGAAACAGTAGAAGAAATCCGTAAAAAGACAAAACTAAAAGATGGTGGAGATTTGTACCTTTTCTTTACTACAGATTGTAATGAAAAACATATCGTTATTATTTGTGAGAAAGTTTAAATATTATTTCACAGAGGTTCGCAGAGAAAAACTGAGTTACACAAAGCTTTATTCTTAAACTTGTGGCAAATAAAGAAATTTCTTGAAACGAACTACCCAGAGATAGGTCTTGAGAAATTCATTAGAGTAAAACATTATATAAATATTCTCTCTGTGAATCTTCGTGTCTCTCTGTGAATCTCAGTGTAACAACTCCAAATCATAATAATTTTTAGTAATTTAGTCCAACCTAATCTAAATAATGGCAAATAAAAATATTCGTTCACTATCTTTTAGAAAAGAATTGGATGACAATCTCTTTGAAAATATAGTTGAATTGGCTAAAAATCCATCTTCACAAGAAGATTTTCATGAATTGGCTGAACGCTTTATGATTGATGACTCTGTAGTATTAGGTACTGCCTCTTTCTATGATTTTTTAAGACCAGAAAATATATATAAAACTGTTCATGTCTGTAATGGTACAGCATGTATGGTTGCCAAAACACAAGATAAACTAACTAAAAACCTTAAAACTCTTGTAGATCCTGATAAAATCGGACATGCCCCTTGCCTAGGGCATTGCCATCATAGTCATGCATTTATGTATGATGATAAAACATATTCGGCTAGTACCAAAGATGAATTAGAAAAAATACTAAGCCCATCTTCCGTCTTCCCAAAGGGAAGAAACCTTTACAATATAGATTGCAACACAATACCAATTTTAACATCATTTATTGAAGATGTTTCTAATTTTTACGCCTTAGCAGATATATTTAAAGACAAACCCAATGACGTTATCAATGAATTAAAAATATCAAACTTGCGTGGGCGTGGAGGTGCAGGGTTTCCATTCTATTTTAAGTTAGATGCAGTAATTAAAGAACCCTTAGACAAAGCCCGTCTTGAGCATAGTCAAAAGGCTCAGAGTGACAATCAAAAATATATTGTTTGTAATGCAGACGAAGGTGACCCAGGAGCGTTTTCAGATATGTACCTAATGGAACACCAACCGCATAAAGTCCTTTTCGGAATGCTAATGACCGGACTCACAGTTGGTGCCGATACAGGTGTACTATACATTCGTGGAGAATATCCTGATTCTATCCGTAAAATAACTGCTGCAATAAAAGAACTCAAGGTATTGAATTTGTTAAACGGATTCCGGTTTAAAATTATACGCGGACAAGGCTCATATATATGTGGTGAAGAGACCGCTTTATTAAATTCAATTGAAGGATTGCGTCCTGAAGTACGTGTTCGTCCACCTTACCCAGCTCAATATGGTTTATATGGCAAACCCACTGTGCTTTCAAATGTAGAAACTTTTGCGAATGTACATTGGATACTTAAAAACGGTGGTTCTGCTTATGCAAATTTAGGAAACGGAAAATCTACAGGCACAAAATTAGTATCATTAGATAGTTTTTTTAACCGACCAGGAATGTATGAAATTGAAATGGGTACTCCGTTAAAAACAATATTTGATGACTATGGAAAAGGGTTTAAATCAGAGGTCAAAGCTGTACAAATTGGAGGTCCGCTTGGCGGAATTATACCTATTCATAAAATTGATGACTTAACATTAGATTTTGAATCATTAAATGAACATGGTTTTTTATTAGGGCATGCAAGCGTAGTGTCTATTCCTACTGATTTTCCTATGATACAATTCTTAGAACATTTATTAGAATTTACAGCAGATGAATCTTGTGGTAAATGTTATCCTTGTCGGATTGGTTCACATCGTGGTTTTGAAATGCTGAAGAAAGCACAACATGATAATTATAAGATTGACCGGGAATTATTTGATGATTTAATAGAAACGTTGGAAATTGGATCATTATGTGCATTGGGTGGTGGTATTCCGTTGCCCATTAAAAATGCATTACAATATTTTGATGACGAATTAAAAGAGTATTTTTCGTAACTATAACTTAACCGCAATGGACGCTAAGCTTTTCGCCAAGTACGCAATGTTTTTTTGTCCAACAATAAATTGTTCGCAAAGACATAATACTTTAATCAAGATGAATAATGATGACAGAAAATGAAATTTCTAAAATTATTTTTGATTGTGCGTTAAAAGTTCATAAAGCTTTAGGTCCGGGTTTATTAGAAAGTTCTTATGAAGAATGTTTGTATTATGAATTGAAGAAATCAGGGTTAAAAGTTCAAAAGCAGAAACCTTTACCGCTTATATATGAGGAAGTTAAATTAGATATTGGATACAGAATTGACTTAATAGTTGACGATAAGGTTATTATAGAGTTAAAAGCTGTTGAAGCATTAAATGATGTACATTTAGCTCAAATATTAACTTATTTAAAATTATCAGATTGCAAACTTGGGATGCTAATAAATTTTAATGTAACACTAATTAAAAATGGTATCAGAAGAGTTGTTAATAATTTATAAAATACAAAATCATTGCGAACATAGCGTAACCTTTGCGCTCTTTGCGGTTAAGAAACAACAATGAAAGCATATATAAACAACATATCACATAACATACAACAAGGCGA
>CAZHYX010000343.1:0-3210 GCA_964536675.1 uncultured Flavobacteriaceae bacterium | reverse complement strand
TAATTACGGCTTTAACAAATTAAATTGGTATAACTTGACAAATTAAAGATAAAAAGAATATTTTTATACTCCAAAATAGTGCTAAAATTAGAGCCTACTATTTGTCCACTTGAAATGTTTTAACTAAAAAGAGCCTACTATTTGTCTATTACACCTAAAATTAATTAGTTCGAACTAATTCCGCTGCTAAGTTATAGTCGAATTTCATAGTAGTTTATGCTGTTTTCTTCCAATATTCCTCTATTTCTTTTTCAGAAAAAGTCTCACCATTTTCTAAAGAATTAACCATAGCAGCATGACTTTCTCTATTTATAGGATAGAATATCAATATAGGGATTGCTAATAAAATCAACGCTGCCGGAACTGGCCCAAATAACAGACGTATACCTAAGAGTGATTCAGCGGTTTGTTCAACATTGGGGACATAATTAAAAATTTCGAGAACCCATCCTAAAATAATGATACCTAAAGTTCGGGCTATTTTATCTACAAGACCATAAACACCAAAGAAGATACCTTCTCTTCGTTCACCGGTTCTCATTTGGTCATATTCAATAACATCAGGCATCATAGCAAAAGGCATTACCCAATGTGAAGCCATACCTATTCCTAATGCACCTGCCAATAATGACATGGTATTCATATCTCCTTTCCCTAACCAAAATGAAGCCATAGCACAAATAGCAACTATAATTAAACCACCTACATAAGAGATGCTTTTAGACCAGCGATTACCAACCCATTTCCATAACATGATAAAAGCAGCAATAACCAACATTAAAATCGTTAGAATTTGTCCGATGGAATCTCTACTTTCAACTAAGTTGTATACCACAAAATACATCATCACTGCTGACATTAATGTAAATGCCAATCGTACCAAACCAAATGCAGCTACTAACATTACAAAAGGTTTGTTTTTAAAAGTGGTTTTAATAGATGTAATCAAAGGCATTTTAGAAGTTACATTTTTAAAATCTGTAGGTTCTTTAACTCTCCAGGCTACAAAAGCAACTGAGAGCCCTGCTAAAACTCCGAAAACACCACCAACTATCATATAACCAACTTGTGGTGTAACTGCATTACCTACAATTAATCGTACTGAAATACTACCAATAATATAACCCAATACAGCTCCAATAGAGCTTACAGTCATTAAACTGGTTCGTTCATCATAGTCTTTAGTCAGTTCGGCTGCCATAGCAGTATATGGAATGTAAGTGATGGAAAATACAGTACTAAATATGATATAGGTTACTGCTACCCAAATAAATGCTGCCGTATTCGATAAGCCCGAAGGAACCATCCACAATATAAAAGATGCGATTACTAAAGGTACGGCACCATATATAAGATAGACTCTTCTACGACCATGTTTAGACTTTGTTCGGTCAGTCATCCAACCAAAAATAGGGTCATTAATGATATCCCATATTTTACCAACAGTTAATGCCATTCCGGCAATTGCAGGCGATATTAAAGCGACATCAGTATAGAAAATCATGAGGAAAAAACTCATGGCAGCAAGCAATGATACCAGTCCGATATTTCCTACTCCGTAGGATAATTTAATTCCTAACGGGATTTTAGTTTTTTTAAATTCGTTTAGTTGTTTCATGTTTAGCGACTATTATTTTTTACTATTTATATTGCAATTTTATTTTTCGTTTTTAAGAAATCTCTCACCTCTCGTCTTAATACTTTTGCTAAAAAACTTCTTGGCAATTCTTCAAAGAATTCAATATTATCGGGTAACTGATAACGTTTAATATTGTTTTTTAATAGATTCAAGATTTCAAATGCAATAGTTTCATGATTAGCTTTTTTACGATAAGCCTGACGTAATGAAACGGCTAAAACGGTCTCGTTATTAACTTGAACTAAATTGCATTCTTTTACTGCCGGATGATCATGTACATGTTCTTCAACCAAGCGAGGATAAATAATTCGATTGCCTTTTTTAATAACATCAGCTGAACGACCTAGAATGTGTAAACGCCCATCAGCTTCTAAATAACCTATATCACCTATTTTAAGCCAACCATCGACAAATGTTTTTGTATTCAATTCAGGTTGTTTCCAATAACCAGCAAATAGAGTAGGGCTTTTTATCAGAACATGACCAATTTCCTTAAACGGTAAATCATTATGCTTGTCATCAACAATTTTTACAGAAACTTGTGGTACAACTTTACCAACTGAAGTCAATATGTTTCTATTGGCTATTTTATGATTTACAATATGGTCTTTAGGTTGTAGCATACTTACCGGAGGTAATACTTCGGCACTACCATAACCTTGTTGTAGTATTGGACCAAATTTTTCAATTGCTTCTTCCAATTTAGCAGCAGCTAATGTTTCTGTACCATAAATAATATTTTCTAATGAACTCAAATCATAATTTTCAAGATTAGGGTAATCAAGAATATCAATTAAAAGACTAGGAGTAGTAAACATTCTTGTTATTTTATGTTTTTGAATTATTTCTAAAAATATTTTGGCATTGTACGATTCAGGTATAACAATAGTGCTTCCCGAAAGTAAAGAAGGTAAAATTACTCCACTACCAGCACCTACTAAAGGAATACCTACAAGAAATTTATCAGGATTTTTCTTTTTTGGACCTATACCCACATTTTTTACAATGAGTTGTAAGCTTTTTACAAACACACCATGTGTGGCTGGCAATGCTTTTGGGTTACCTGTTGTACCGGAAGTAAACCCAAGTGCTGCAATATCAGTTGGTGATATTTTATTTTTACTTCTATTTGACGGATATGATGCAATTAAATGATTATAATTACTATCAATTTCGAGTAATTTTAAATTTGGAAAGAGTTGTTGTAGCAGTTGCGCAGTTTTATTAGCAGTTTTCGCATCATATATTAAAAGCTTAGGATCGATAAGTTTAGCTATTTCAAGAATTTTATCAGTAGTAATATTGATGTTTAATGGTGTAAGTATGGCGCCCATTTCATAACCGGATAGGTTTATTTCTATTTGATTGATACCATTTGAAACCAGTACCAATACTGAATCTCCTTTTTCAATTCCCAGAGCGCTTAAACCTGTAGATAAACTATAGATTCTATTAGCCAATTCCTGAAAAGTGAGTGTTAAATTTTTGGTAATAATTGCTTTGTTTTTTGAATGTTGTTTAAAAGCATAGCGAATCATATCCCTTGGAATTTTGAAACGGTTTAAAACAAA
>CAZHYX010000342.1:0-3227 GCA_964536675.1 uncultured Flavobacteriaceae bacterium | reverse complement strand
GCAGTATTTTGTTTTAATCATCAGAGTTCGGCTGACGTTTTTATTTTGATGAAATTGCTTCGAAAAGACGTTACGGGTATTGCTAAAAAAGAGTTAGAGATGACGCCTATTGGTCCGCTTTTTAAAGCAATGGGCGCTATTTTTATTGACAGATCAGATAAAAAGAAAGCTATTGAAGCGATGAAACCGGCGGTTGAAGCATTGAAAAACGGGACTTCCATTGTTATTGCACCAGAAGGTACTAGGAGCGGAAGTAAGGTCTTAGGAGAATTTAAAAAAGGTGCTTTTCATTTGGCAATTAAAGGAGGTGTTCCAATTGTTCCGATAGTTATTAAAAATGCATATATGGCAATGCCAAAAGGTACGAGTATTTTAAAACCTACACATATAGAAGTGGTTGTGTTAGACCCTGTTGACACCTCTGAATGGAAGGTAAAGAATATTAATAAATACGTAGAAGAGGTCAGAAACTTATTTTTAAATGAGTTAGAGAGTTAAACTTGTCATTTCTGCGTAGGAAGGAATCCACAAAACTTCGAATTAAACTATAAAAATATATGAAACTAAAAGTAGCAGTACTCGGCGGAGGTTCATGGGGTACAACTGTAGCCTCATTAACAGCAAAAAATAGTGTCGTAACATTATGGGCCAGAAATAAAAAAACAGTAAAAGAAATCAACGAGCACAATAGCAATGAAAAGTATTTACCTGGTGCAAAATTGCATAAATCATTAAAAGCTTCCAACTCAATAGAAGAAACTGTTCGTGATGCAGATGTAATTGTAATGGGTGTACCTGCGCAAAGTATGAGGGGAGTATTAGAAGAGGCTAAGCCACATATTAGACCTTGGGTTCCTATCATTAATTTAGCAAAAGGCTTAGAGTTGAGCACCAAAATGAGGATGACAGAGGTTATTGAAGAAATAATGCCTGGGCATCCTGCTGGAGTACTAACAGGTCCAAATTTAGCCAAGGAAATACATCACGGAAAAGCAGCTGCAGCTGTAATCGCTATGGTTGATACCACTATTGCAAAAGAATTACAGCAAGTATTTAGTTCAGGTTTATTCCGAGTATATACAAATAATGATGTAATTGGGTGCGAACTAGGTGGCGCGTTAAAAAATATCATTGCCATAGCAACTGGTATGGGTGATGGTGCCAATGCAGGAGATAATACACAAGCAGCAACCATCACAAGAGGGTTATCAGAATTAACAAGATTGGGTGTTGCTATGGGTGGCAAACGCTCTACGTTTGCTGGTTTGGCAGGAATGGGTGATTTAGTAGCAACATGTTCTAGTGCTAAGAGTAGAAACCATTATGTAGGTTTTCAATTAGGAAAAGGTAAAAATATAGAGGAAATTATAGAAGAAATGTCTGAAGTTGCTGAGGGTGTAAAAACAGCTAAAGTAGTAATGGAATTGTCTGAAAAATATGGAGTAGAAATGCCAATCTCAACAGAAGTATATAAAGTACTCTATGAAGGCAATACAGTTAATGATGCATTTAAAGGACTTATTATGCGATCAGTAGGTTCTGAAAAAGAACCGGGTTAAAAAACAAATATCAAACATAGTTGAAAACCCGAAACAACTCCTGTCTTCGGTCTTCCAGCTTCAAATTTTAATAAAACTAGTCATGGCAAAAAAAGCAGATCAAACAGCATCATTTATGGTACGTTTTAATCAGAAAATTTTTGATGAAGAAGGTGAGTCTAAGGTACAATGGCGCGGAAAAATATCTCATGTGCAAGGGGGTGATGAACAAAGTTTTTCAGATTTTAATGATGCCTTATCATTTATGCAAAAAAAATTAGCAGAACTTACAAAAGAAGCTACCAAAGATAAAACCACAGCGCAACAAGAAGGTGTTTTACAGAAAAGTTTGTATATGTGGAAAACCATTGCTCAGACTGGGCCTAAAGTTATTATGGACACGCTAAAAGACCCCAAAAAGCAACTGATTCAAATTCAAGACCAAATTCAAGGTCAAATAAGTTATTTAGGAGATGAAATTGGTGAAAAAGTACAGATTGATCAATGGCGGAATGCTTCAAGGTCAGACTTCAAAAAGGTTAAAAAATCAATAGGTGATTTAGCAGATGAAGTCAAAAAATTAAATGCTAAAATAGATAGTCTAGGTAAAAAGAAGTAATTTCTATATGTCTCAACTATCAGATAAATTGCAAGAATTAAAGACCTTTCGCGAGAATGCGCCAATACGTATTCAAACATTGGGGTGGTTTAGGCTTTGGCGGAATACTGAAAAAGTAGATACTAAAGAATGGGTTAGAGACAAAACAGTACAATTATTACAATATCTCATTTCTAATCGTCAACGTCACGCACTTCATAAAGAAAAAATTATGGATCATTTATGGGAAGATGGTGATGATAGAGATTTTAAAGTAGCACTGCATGGTGTCAATAAAGTATTAGAACCCGAAAGACCTTCAAGAACAGAACCAGCCTATGTTGTTCGACAAGGTGTTAGTTATCAGCTTGATTTAGACAAGGTATGGATTGACGTAGAAGCCTTAGAAAAATATGTAATTATTGGTAATGAAGCTTTGGGTAACGATAATCTTATTGCTAAAGAGGCATATAAATATGCTATTGAATTGTACCAAGGTATTTATTTACCCAATCGTGTATATGAAGATTGGTCTTCAGAAGAACGTGAAAAGATTCAAATGCTTATTTTAGGAGCATACACTACATTGTCTGAAATTTTATTGGAGAAAAACCCCATAGAGAGTATTCGATTAGCGCAAAGTGCCCTGTCAATTGATCCTACTTGGGAAGATGCCTATAGATTACAAATGCAAGGCTATCTTGCAAAAGGAAACAGACCACAAGCCATTAAAGCTTACCAAAAGTGCGTTGATGTTTTAGAAAAAGAATATGGTATTGACCCACTTCCTGAAACTAAAAAATTAATCAAAGAGATTGAAGAAATTAGTTAGAGGTTACTTAGCGGCGAGGCAGTGAATCTTAAATTTTCGAAATAGAACTTAAAAAGAACAACCACCCCGAATTTCATTCCAATAATTTCAATTCTGATAATTATAACGATAGCATTTAGAATGAAATCCACCCCTCCTTAAAAAAAAAAGAGTTTAACGGGAAGATTAAAAGTTTAACAAAGAATTTAATTTATAGTTAGAATCTAATACCAATTTAACATCATATTGTCGCATTGAAATTGTTTAATTTTCACAATAT
>CAZHYX010000341.1:0-3229 GCA_964536675.1 uncultured Flavobacteriaceae bacterium | reverse complement strand
TCTTTACCTTATAAAGAATATAAATGGATTGAACATTATGCGGCAGATTCGGCTCGAAAACGAGAGAACTTATCGTATGAAGAATGGGGCAAACGTTTTAATAAATTTTTAAAAATTGTAGAACGATCATTTTCTCCTGACTTAATTATTTTAGCTGGTGGTGCCAGTAAAAAAATGCATAAATTTGAAGATTACCTTACTGTAAGCGTTCCTGTAGTTTCTTCTCAATTTGAAAATAATGCTGGTATTATTGGTGCAGCTTTATTAGCAAAATAAAAGGTTAAATACAGATTTATGAAAAGTAAATTTATAATCAATGAATTGTGGGTATTATCTGTTGCAGGGGCTTTTCAAAGAGCTAATATTTACAAACCTAATGTCACAGAAAATGCCAAAAAAGAGTTTAAAAAAGACTTAAAAAACTATTTAGAACAATTGGTAAGTGACCAATATTTTAAAGAGGTTGACGAAAATACTCATTTAGCTAATATCCATGCCTTGTCAACCTATACTACAAAATTTTCATCATTACTCAAAAGTGGAAAAATTAATTTTGGCGTAAGTCAAAAAATACTCAATCTTTTTTTGAAATATATATGGTGTTTAAAATTAATTCCGACTCCGCCCCACTTTCCTGTAGATAGAATGATGCAAATTGAGCTAAATAAAAAAGCAACTGTAAACAGTATTCAATCAAGAAAAATAAAATCATGGACACAATTTAAAGATGATAGTGATTATCTTGAAATCATAAAATTTGCTAAATTGCTTCTAACAAAAGATGAAAAATATTCAAACATGTCATTAGCCGAAATGGAATTAGCACTATTTAATAGAAATTGATTAAAGTATTTGAACTTTAAAACACATTAAAATCATCGACCTCTTCAACTTTTCCAACTTTTATTTGCAAAGATATATTTCCTATTCTAACTCGTACCAAACGCAGTGTAGGAAAACCAACTGCCGCTGTCATTTTACGTACTTGCCTAAATTTACCTTCAGTTAATATAATACCAATCCAACTTTTAGGACCATGACGTTCATCTCTTACTTTTCTATCAGCAATTGGTAAATGTTTTACAGCAACAATATGAAATACTTTGCAGGGTTTGGTTTTATATTTTTCACCATTAAAACTAATTTCTACACCTTTTTGTAGTTTTTCTATAGCAGTGCTATCAATAATTCCATCAACTTGCACATAATATTCTTTTTCTACTTTTGAGCTTCTTATATACTCGCTTACTTTACCATCAGTAGTTAATAATAATAAACCTTCAGAAGTTTCATCTAAGCGTCCAATTGCCATGGTTCCTTTTGGGAAATCATATAATTCACCTAATAGTTTTTTATTTTTTCGACGGGTTTGGTTGTTTACAAGTTGACTTAAATAGCCATAAGGTTTATGCAATATAAAGTGACTATGTTTTATCTTTTCAGTCATTGGTAGTATTCATTTTACGAATATATACTATTATAATTTGTTGAACTATTATTGAGAATAACAGTGTAATGTTATCATTATTTACTGATTAACAAGTCTTTCATTTTAGTTTAATAAAATTTAATTTGGTAGTATCTTTAATATATAGTAATTTTATCATCTTATGATAGCTCTAGACAACTTAAACAACAAAGAAATTTTAAAAGAATCAATAACCTATTTAGAAAAAAGTGGGTTCGAAAACATCAAGGCAGAAGCAGAAGGATATGGCAATCCGAAATCTTATCATAAAGTAGGAACTGATATTTCTATGAGCCCTGATATTGAAGCTGAACGTAATGGGGTAACACATTATTTTGAGATTAGTTTAAAATCAGAACAACCGGAACTCTTAAAAAGTAAATTAAAATTTTTGGCTACTATTACCCAAATGAAAGATTATCGATTAAAAGTGATTACTAGGCGTGGTCATCTTAAATTTACTCAAGACATGTTAGCTGACCTTCGTTTAGATAAACACCCAATTCATTTGTAAATATTAGTTATTTGTTCTTGCTTTTAATAAGTCATTTTGCTCTTGCATCAATTCGGTAAGATCTGTTAATAGCTGAATATCTTTTGGTGTGGCAACTGTAACATCTTTGGTATCTTGAGCTTTCGTTCGTAAACGATTCATAAATTTTACTACAATAAATATGGTAAGTCCAATCAACAAAAAATCTAAAAAAGCTTCTGTTAATGCACCATAAGCAATTGCTACTTCTTCTGTTGTAATTACTCCGGAAGTATTTGATATAGCATCTCGTAGTACCAACCGTCTATTTTGTAAATTGATACCATCTGACAATAAAGATAATGGAGGCATCAATACTTTTTTTACCAATACATCAATTACTTTATTAAAAGATGCCCCAATAATAATACCTACTGCCATATCCATCATATTTCCTTTTACGGCAAATTCTTTAAACTCTTTAAATAAACTCATAAAATATATTTTAGAATGATTAAACAAATGTATTTGTTAATTATGACCAATCAAATAAAAAAAATACATTAGAAAATAATGTTGTAAATAACAGTTTTACAATTGTATATAATAAAAAAACATCAAAACTGTGTCATTTTCAAATATAAACATTACTTTTGCAACTTATATTAATATTTAATTTTTTAAAAATGAGTAAAGGAACAGTAAAATTCTTCAATGATTCTAAAGGTTTTGGATTCATAACTGAAGAAGGTTCAGGTAAAGAACATTTTGTACACATTTCTGGTGTAATCGATGAAATCCGTGAAGGTGATGAAGTAGAATTCGAATTAACAGAAGGAAAAAAAGGTTTGAACGCAGTAAACGTAAGAGTACTATAATATATACTATTTATCGTTTTTTATTACAAAAGTCTATCATATATTGATAGACTTTTTTTATGAACTATTCTCAATATTTATTTCACCATAATAAAGGCTACAATGAAATCATCAATTTTCAATAAATGGTATTTAATCATTTTTATCATTATATTATTAGTTGAGTTATACATTGGTTTTTTTATACATGATACTATAATTAGACCTTATATTGGCGATTTATTAGTTGTCATACTCATTTATGCATTCTTACGTATTTTTATAACTAAGCCTTACTTTAGAATAGCCCTTTTTACTTTTATTTTTGCTTGTTTAGTTGAATTAGCTCAGTATTATAATGCAATTTCATTTCTAGGTCTTGAAAAAAATAAAGTTGCTCAAGTTTTAATTGGAACCTCTTTTTCATGGATA
>CAZHYX010000340.1:0-3243 GCA_964536675.1 uncultured Flavobacteriaceae bacterium | reverse complement strand
AATTGCATCAAGCACTTTTTTATCTTTTATTCCTTTTCGCTTTATAGTACTAACTAACTGATTTCTAAGTCCTTTATGTTTTGGTAAATCTTTCATAGTTCTTCTCACAAAAGTAGATAATAATTTCAATTTATTATATATTATTTTGCTCATTTATTGATTCCTATATTATAAAAAATGACTTATTTATTTAGTACTTCGGCAAGCTCAGTGTGACATTAGTATATTAAGAATCTCCTTAAAAAAATTGTCAGTTTGAGCTTGTCGAAGACATTAAATTTTTTCATCTTTTCAGTAAAAAAATGTAACTTTGCTTAAAATTTTTTTTATGTTAAACATTGGTGTTTTAGGAGCCGGTCATCTAGGTAAAATTCATTTAAAATTATTACAACAATCAGATAAGTATAATCTTATTGGATTTTTTGACCCGAGTGCAGAAAATGCTCAAAAAGTAGCTAGTGAGTTTGGATATACTTCATTTGATTCTGTCACCAAATTGATTGATGCTGTTGATGTTGTCGATATTGTAACGCCTACCCTTTCGCATTTTAATTGTGCAAAAGAAGCCATTACTAAGGGAAAACATATTTTTATAGAAAAACCAATTACCAATACGGTTTCTGAAGCCGAAGCTATCAGAACCTTGGTCAGCCAAGAACATGTAAAAGGGCAAGTTGGTCATGTTGAGCGTTTTAATCCTGCTTTTATAGCTGTGAAAGATATGATTGATAGCCCAATGTTTATTGAAGCACATAGACTGGCTGAATTTAATCCTAGAGGAACAGATGTGCCAGTAGTATTAGATCTTATGATCCATGATATTGACATTATTTTGAGTGTGGTAGATTCTAAAGTTAAAAACATTCATGCTAGTGGCGTTTCGGTAATTAGTGAAACTCCTGATATTGCCAATGCAAGAATTGAATTTGAAAACGGATGTGTAGCAAATTTAACGGCTAGTAGGATTTCTATGAAGAATATGCGTAAATCTCGCTTTTTTCAAAAGGATGCCTATATTTCTGTTGACTTTTTAGAAAAGAAAAGTGAGGTGGTAAAAATGAAGGATGTTTCTGAGAATCCTGATGAATTTGCAATGATTTTACAAAATGCCGAAGGTATAAAAAAACAAATTTATTTTGAAAACCCAACTATTGAATCTAACAATGCTATTTTAGATGAATTAGAAACTTTTGCTGATGCAATAATAAATGATACAAGACCTGTTGTAACATTAAATGATGGAGCAAAAGCATTACGTGTGGCACAACAAATAATTGATTGTTTTTAAATAGTAATGTGTCATTCCCAAAAAATGAGAAACAAATGATGAAGAATTTCCTACTACCAAAGAGATTCTTCCCCCGTGTACTCTGGGTCTGAATGACAAAAAATTAATATATAAATGTCTCCCTGAGCAGTTTATACTGAGCGTAGTCGAAGTACAGTCAAAGGGTTTTATACTTAACAAAATATGAAAAATATCGCCATAATTGGTGCTGGCACTATGGGAAACGGGATTGCCCATATATTTGCACAAAACGACTATCAAGTAAATATTATTGATATATCTCAAACACCTTTAGATAAAGGTTTAGCAACTATTACTAAAAACTTAGATAGAATGGTTGCTAAAGAACGTATTTCTGAAAAAGACAAACAAAATACACTTAAAAATATTCAAACTTTCACTTCAATTAAAGAAGGTGTTCAAAATACCGATTTGGTTATTGAAGCTGCAACGGAAAATATTGATTTAAAGCTCAAAATTTTTAAAGAGTTAGATGAAACTTGTGATTCTACAACTATTCTAGCAACAAATACCTCATCAATCTCTATTACCAAAATTGCAGCTGTAACTTCAAGACCTACCAAGGTAATCGGAATGCATTTTATGAATCCCGTACCTATTATGAAATTAGTAGAGATCATTCGTGGTTATTCTACATCTGATGAAGTTACTAGTAGTATTATGGAGCTTTCAAAAAAATTAAATAAAGTTCCTGTTGAAGTAAATGACTATCCCGGATTTATTGCCAACAGAATATTAATGCCAATGCTTAATGAAGCTATTTATTCGTTATATGAAGGTGTGGCCGGTGTTTATGAAATTGATACTGTTATGAAATTAGGAATGGCGCACCCAATGGGGCCATTACAATTAGCAGATTTTATTGGTTTAGATGTTTGTCTGTCTATACTCAATGTATTATATGATGGTTTCGGAAACCCTAAATATGCACCTTGTCCGTTATTAGTAAATATGGTTACTGCTGGTAAACTAGGTGTGAAATCGGGCGAAGGGTTTTATGATTATTCTGAAAATAGAAAGGCTGAAAAAGTTTCGAGTCAATTCTTATAGAATGAAAAACGTTCCGAAATAGAATACTCTAAATCGGAACGCTATTATAACTAAATTTGTTTTAAGTTTTAGTCGTTATCCTCTTCATCGTCATCTTTCATGGCTTTCTTATTCCAAACTTTTATTTTATCATCAGCTGTAACACCTTAAAGTATTTTAACATTAATTCCTTTTTTATTCTTTATTAATAGTTTTTCTATATATTATAAGTATCTTCATTTTTTGTAACTTTAACCAAATATTTTTTCAATCCTTTGAGGTAAGCTTCGTAAAGTCTGTCCTTAAATACAATTCAAATTAAGTATAAGTCCTGTAAAAAATACTTTTTAGGATTTTTTACATGTATAACTATATTATTAATTTAAATCAAAAAAAAATGAAAACATTCAAAAGAATTTCAACAGCATTATTCCTTGTTTTATTTTTATTAGCGACAAGTAATAGTTATTCTCAAAAAAAAGAAGAGATAAATACAAACCTAGATAAGGTTTCATCAATTTTATTGAATACAAAATTCACCTCTTCTCCTAATCTAAAAATAATAAATAAATCACAACTTATTAAGTCGGAATCTTTTTATTTCAAAAAAATTAACGCTACTATTACAATTACATCAAATGATACTAATAAAAAGTTACTATCTATTCACGACTCATCTAATACTTTATCAGACGAATTTATTGCTACTGTAATAAATAAAGTCAATGATAATGTTACCATTATAGAAGACCTCTCTAACGAAGACATTAATTATATGAATACAGCAAATACGACGACGTTTGGATGCCCTTGGTGGGATCTTATTTTTAAAGTAAAATAAGCAATATGTGAAGGTATGTGACAAGGTCCTGGTTGCTTTGATGAATAAATTTTTTTAATTTTTA
>CAZHYX010000339.1:0-3267 GCA_964536675.1 uncultured Flavobacteriaceae bacterium | reverse complement strand
ATTTATAGACGCTCGTTGGCAATACTTTCTATCTGATAGAGTTGATGGATTAGATGCCCCTAAAGAACTGTCTGGAAGTAAATTCAATGATACTTTAATCTACTTTAGTGTTGGTGCAATCTTTGATTTAAGTAACTTTTCAAGACGATAAGAGCTTACTTGTTTATTCTAAAGCTTGTTGTAAATCAGCTATTAAATCTTCAATATCTTCAATTCCTACACTTAAACGAATTAATGAGTCTGTAATACCTAATTTTTCTCTTTCTTTTTCAGGAATAGAAGCATGCGTCATTGTTACAGGATGATTCACTAAACTCTCTACACCTCCTAAAGACTCCGCTAAGGTAAATACCTTAAAACTTTCTAATACTTTAAATGCAGTAGCTTTGCTTTCATTTTTCAGTCTAAATGAGACCATTCCGCCAAAATCTTTCATCTGTTTTTTAGCCACATCATAATTTTTATCACTCTCTAAACCAGGATAAAATACTTCTTTAACTTTATTATGACTAGCTAAAAATTTAGCGATTGTCATTCCATTTTCACAATGACGTTGCATTCTTATATGTAAGGTTTTAATACCTCTTAATGCTAAAAAACTGTCTTGTGGGCCAGCCACTGCTCCTCCGGCAAATTGAATAAAATGTAACTCTTCTGCTAATGTAGAATCTTTTACCATCAATGCTCCCATTACAATATCTGAGTGACCACCTAAATATTTTGTGGCAGAGTGCATGACAATATCAGCGCCTAAATCTAACGGAAGTTGTAAATAAGGTGTCGCAAATGTATTATCGACAGCAACTAGTATAGAACTATATTTTGCTTTAACAAGTTTGCTTATCACTTCTATGTCTGCAATCTTCATTAACGGATTTGTAGGTGTTTCTAACCAAATTAATTTGGTGTTTTTATTGATGAGAGGCTCTATATTTTTAGGGTCTTCCATATTTACAAAATGGAATTTTAATCCGTATTTTTCAAACATTTTAGTAAACATTCTATAAGTACCGCCATACAAATCATCACCTGCAATAACTTCATCGCCAGGGTTTAAAATTTTTAAGACACAATCAATTGCTGCTAAGCCGGAAGAAAATGCAAAACCATGTGTGCCATTTTCAATTGCTGCAAAACTGTTCTCTAAAGCTGTCCGTGTTGGGTTTGCAGCTCTTGAATATTCATAGCCTTTATGTGTGCCTGGACTACTTTGAGCATAGGTTGATGTTTGATATATTGGTGGCATTACTGCTCCTGTTGAAGGGTCATGTTGTTGACCACCGTGTATAGTTTTTGTATTGAATTTCATTTGTTTAAATTTTTGTTTTTGTCTGCTTATTTAGATTTAACTTACAAAGTAAATTAAGTGAATTTTTTAATTAATTTCCCTATGGTTAATCCTTGTACAATAATTGAAAATACTACAATAATATAGGTTATGACTAAAAATAAATCACGTTCCATTTCCTGTGTTAAACTTAATGCTAAGGCTATTGAAATACCTCCGCGTAAGCCTCCCCAAGTCATTATTAAATTTGTTTTGGGTACAAACTCTAATTTTTTAGCATAAATTTTTATAGGTAACATCAATGATATATACCTAGCAAATAATATTACCGGAATAATCAAAAATCCGGCTAAAATAAATTTTCCGTCAAAGGTTAATACTAATATTTCCATACCTATCATTACAAATAAAATAGTATTTAGAAGAATGTCTATCAGTTCCCAAAATTTATCGACGTATTGTTCAGTTATTTCGCTCATCGATGATTCTCTTATGGTATCATTTCCTACTATTAACCCTGTAGTTACCATAGCTAACGGAGCAGATAAATGGAAGTGTTGTGCAACCATAGTACCACCCATTACAGCTGCTAAGGTTATAATTACTTCAATATCATAATCGTCTATACTTTTTAATAGCCTGTATGTAACCCATCCAATTGCAAAACCTAGTGCTATTCCGCCGATTACCTCTACAAAAAATAATTCGGCAATATGCCCAAAAGAAATTTCAGTTGTTCCTTTGGCTATTTGGTAAATGGTTAGAAAAATAACTACACCTACTCCATCATTAAATAATGATTCACCAACAATCTTGGTTTCTAATTTTTTTGGTGCACCTACTTTTTTTAAGATTCCTAATACCGCAATAGGGTCAGTGGGTGAAATCAAAGCTCCGAAAAGTAAACAATAAATAAAATCTACTTCTAAACTTAAAAATTTCAATACATAAAAAACAAAAATCCCCACTAAAAAAGTAGAAATCAATGTCCCAAGAGTTGCGAAAATTAAAATAGGTTTTCTTTGAACTTTTAATTGTTGAAAATTAGTATGTAATGCCCCTGCGAAGAGTAAAAAACTCAACATTACATCTAATAATACTGTTTTAAAATCTATTTGTGAGATAAGCTCTTTTTCTTTTAATAATAGTGTATCATCAAAATAGCTTAATGCTAAAACCGCTAAAGTAAAGAGTATAGTAATTACCATTAAACCAATGGTGTCAGGTAATTTTATAAACTTGACGTTTATATAACCAAAAGTAGCTGACAGCACAACTAAAACGGTAGCAATCGCAAAATAATCCATAACTATACTAGATTTTTCAATGCTAAAATATACCCTAAATGGATGCCTTCATGAAAATTATTAAATTCAATAGCATCATTGATATTATGCAACGTTACATTAGCACTTGTTGGGTACGCGTGGTAATCTTTAAATACATTTTTATTATAATCTGCTATAAATTGATCAACCTGCGTTAAAAAAAGTGTTTTTATAGTTTCAAATTCTTGTTGCGTCATATCACTTATAGGTGCCGTCCCTTTTTGATACTTTTCTATCATTTCTTTACTTACTGTCATTCTCAGTCCAGATAAACTATAACATAATAATTGTTGAATTACAGTTAAATGGGCAACATTCCAGGCAATATTATTCCGAAAACCTTCTGGAATTTTATTCAATTGTTCTAAACTTAAGCTTTCTATTACTTTGAGAATAATAAGTCTGTTTGCTTTTAAGATTTCGAATTGTTTTTCCAATAAATTTTAATTTATTGTAAAAATATAGTTTTAAATTTAAAACGTATTAATTTTACCTTTCAAAATCTAGATATGCAAAAAATATATTATTTAAAAACCTGTGATACTTGTAAACGGATTTTAAAACAAATTCTGTTAGATGGATTTGAATTACAAGAAATAAAAACAGAACCCATAACTGTAAAGCAACTCGAAGAAATGCATACATTCACCA
>CAZHYX010000338.1:0-3284 GCA_964536675.1 uncultured Flavobacteriaceae bacterium | reverse complement strand
CTAAATGAGTCATTGTTATATAAATAGCGTTGGATGCATTTCAATACAAAACACCTCTGATAATACTCAGTTTTTAGATGAAGTGGTTGAGTATGATAAAAATATAATACCCGCTATTCCACCTGATTATAAAGCATATATACCACCTGCAGCAGCAAGAAGAATGGCAAAAGGTGTAAAAATGGGTGTTGTAGCTTCCAATTTAGCTTTAAATGAAGCTGCTGTTGAATCTCCGGATGCTATTATAACAGGAACCGGTATGGGATGCTTGATAGATTCAGAAAAATTTCTGGCAGCTATTATTGATAACCATGAAGAGTATTTAACACCAACATCGTTTATTCAATCAACACATAATACGGTAGGTGCTCAAGTAGCATTGGGATTAAAATGTAATGCTTATAATTTCACCTATGTACATGCTGCTGTATCTTTTGAATCTTGTTTAATAGATGCACAATTAATGTTGGCTGAAGAGGAAGCTTCTACTATTTTAGTAGGAGGAATAGATGAATTGGGTCCCATTACAACCAAATACCATGAGTTGGTTCATCATGTAAAAGGTGAAGAAATAAATACTTTAAAATTACTAGACTCTAAAACTAGCGGAAGTATATTTGCAGAAGGCGCTTCATTTTTTTTGTTATCAGACAAAAAACAAGAGAGTACCTATGCGCAACTTATTGATGTTGAAATAATAAGTAATTTATCTATTGAAGTATTACAAGACAGAGTTCATCATTTTTTAGACCAAAATAATATATCTAGTAATGATATTGATGCTGTTGTTTTAGGGAATAATGGTGACGTTGATTATGACCATTATTATAAAGAATTACAAACAACTATTTTTGCAGATACGCAACAATTATATTATAAACACTTAAGTGGAGAGTTTAGCACAGCATCTTCATTTGGATTTTGGATAGCCTCAAAAATTTTAAAGAACCAACAAGCTCCTGATGTTTTGAAGATGAATACTAAAGAAGTAAAGGCATATAAAAACATCTTATTATACAATCAGTATAGAGGCGAAAATCATAGTTTGGTTTTGATACAATCATGTTAAAATTTAAAATAGTTAATGGTATTTTTATTTTGTTAGCTATTGTTTTATTGATTTTAAATAGAACAATTGACTTTCCTAGCTACATATATATATTACTTTTTTTTAGTTGGTTTTGCATAACTACAATAGGTTCCTTTAATATATTATGGAATTATCATCTAAACGCGTATAATTCAAATGATACTATTTCAGGAAAGAAAGTGGCAATTACTTTTGATGACGGTCCTAATGAAATTATTACACCCAAAATACTTTCTTTGTTGAAAAAATTTAATGCTAAGGCTACTTTTTTCTGTATCGGAAAGAATATAAAAGTGAATCCAACGCTATTCAAACAAATTATTGAAGAAGGTCATGTTATTGGAAATCACTCATATTCTCATTCAAATAATTTCGGATTCTTTTCTAAATCAACAGTTATTGACGAAATTATAAAGACAAATAAGCTATCTCAAAGTTTGATAGACAAAGAAATTAAATTGTTTAGACCACCTTTTGGAGTTACAAATCCGTCAATTAGCAAAGCTTTAAAACAAACGAAGCATCATGTAATTGGTTGGAATGTTAGGTCTTTAGACACAGTAATAAATGATGAAAATAAAATTTTTAAAAGAATTACAAAACAACTCAAAGCAGGTGATGTTATATTATTACATGATACTAATGAAAGAACCGTAAACGTTTTGGAACAATTGTTGTTATTTTTACAGGAAAATGAATTTGAAATGATTACAGTTGACAAATTATTTGAACTAGAAGCTTATGCATAAATTATTACTTTACATAATTATTATACTAACTACAGTTAGTATGAATGCTCAACAAACTCAGATGAGTCAGGCAGAAATTGATAGTTTTAAATCAAAAGTAAAAACCACAGCAAAGAACACAAAAACAATTTTAAGTGATTTTACACAGTATAAACACCTTGAATTTTTATCAAATGACATTAAAACATCAGGTAAAATGTCATTTAAGGCACCCAATTTAGTTAAGTGGGAATATACAAACCCTTATAAATACAGTGTTATATTTAAAGAAAATCAACTACTGATTAATGATGATGGCAAAAAAAGTGATGTAAAGATTGGTTCAAGTAAGATGTTTAAAAAATTAAACCATCTTATAGTGAATAGTGTCAGTGGCAACATGTTTGATGATAATGAATTTGATATTTCTTACTTCAAAAACGAAAATTTTTATGTTGTAAAATTTACTTCAAAAGATAAAAAACTAAGTAAATATATAAAGGAATTTATATTGCATTTTGACAAGAATAAATTACATGTTATTGAAGTGAAAATGGTAGAGCCATCAGATGATTATACTCAGATACTATTTAAAAACAGGCAAGATAATATACCGTTGAAGGAAGAGGTCTTTATGAATTAATGTTCATTGAGTAAATTAATACCGTGTTGAAAATCCACTCTTTCTTAAAGGAGGTTTGAGGAGAGGGGAGCTTTTAAAAATTTAGTTAAAAATAAAATTTGTAGTCAGAAACAAATTCCTTCCCTTATCCCGATAGCTATCGGGAGGAAGGTGGCTTATTCGAAGAATAAGACGGAAGGGTTATATTTCCTTAACTTAAGGATATTTCCCTTGGGTCGAGGTAGTTTAATTTAGTAAAATTTTCTTTTTTAAATAATTTATTAGTACACCTGTCCGTCTGTGAGGCGGGTTCGTGGCAAAAATAATCAAATATCTTATGTCTTATAGCAAAGCCGTCTTGAGTCTTTACAAAGTAACACTAATAATGTTACTTAGTTTAACCTCCTGTACATTGACTACCACAAAAGGTTTGACTAGTATACCAGTTGTCAATGCAAAATATCAAAACCTTTATTTTTCTGATACAAGTACTGACTATGTCTATAAAAGTAAAATTGATGTATATGGTAACTATTTTGGCGGAATACTAATTATAAAAAAAATAGACGAATCACATCATAGAGTAGTGCTTACCACGGAGTTCGGTAGTAAAATTTTCGATTTCGAGTTTCAAAATGATAGTTTTAAAGTAAACTATATTTTAGAAGAGTTAAATAAAAAAATAATAGTGAATACACTTAAAAAGGATTTTCAATTGCTCTTGCGTGAACAAATTAATGTTACAAAAGAATATAAAAGCGCTGACTATACTATTTATCAATCTCAACATAAAAAACGTCTAAACTTTTATTTTGTAAACAATAAAACAGAGAATTTAGAAAAG
>CAZHYX010000337.1:0-3330 GCA_964536675.1 uncultured Flavobacteriaceae bacterium | reverse complement strand
TTTAGAAATTATGAACAAAGCAATTTTAACAGTATTAGTATTAGCAATAGGATTTGTAGGGTTTGCACAAAATAATACAAACAAACCACAAAGATTAAAATATATTACAACCGGACCAGATGGGAAAACATCAATGACCATTTATGATGATACTAGAGAAGATAGTATGAAATTAGAGTCAGTTAACAATTTTTATAGATATGAAATACTAGACCCAAAGACAAGTGAGCCTGTATTTGCATCAAGAAATAAAGGTAAAGAATGTACTATAGATAAAACTAAAATAGCAGCAGGCACCTATAATTTAAAGCTTTATACTTCAAATTTTGTGATCACTTCAAAGATAGTAGTAGGCCCAGCAAGAAAAGCGGAGTCATTAATACAAGCAACTGAAAGTGTAGTTGCATCAAGGTAATTATAAAATATTGAATACTTTAAAAACCACTATTATTAAATAAAATTTTAAGCACATGAAAAAGTCAACAATAATAAAAATTGCAATAACTGCTTACACTATACTATTATTTAGTATTGAACATAATGCACAGAGTTTTAAAAATTTAGATGAAACTCCACAAGATATTACTTATTATAGAGAGAGTAGAATAATGTCTCCATTAGTAAAAGTGATATATGGTAGACCAACATTGAAAAAAGAGAAAGCTTTTGGGTTTCAGGTGCCTTTTAATAAGGTATGGAGAACTGGCGCTAATGAAGCTACCGAAGTTACTTTTTTTCAAGACATAATATTTGGCGATAAAATTGTAAAAGCTGGTACATATGTGTTGGTAACTATTCCAGGAGAAAAGGAATGGGAAGTTATACTCAATAAAAATTTAGATGTATGGGGTGCATTTCAATATGACCCAAAAGCAGATATTGCAAAAATAAAAGTACCTGTAAGTAAAGCAGAAAGACTTGAAGTTTTTTCTATAGCCTTTAAGAGAATTATTCATAACGAAATACAAATGGTTCTAGGCTGGGATTCTACAAGAGTCAAAATTCCTTTAAAAATTAAGGATAATATAGTGGTTGCTAAACTATAGGTAATAACACCAAACCATCATTTTCTTCGATGGTTTGGTTCTTTTTAGTGAGACATTGTTTTGAAAATTCGCAAAGCGAAGCATTCAAAATAATAAGTCGAACTAATCCCGCTGCATAGCGGGATCTCATAAAATAAATAAATCTAGAATAGACATTGTTTTGAAAATTCGCAAAGCGAAGCATTCAAAATAGCTAGTTGTCTCGATAGCTATCGGGATAATCACATAAAATATATTACATTAAATCAATAGTAGTGTTTAAACATTATTATGCCTTAAACCCTATGTTTTTTTAGTCTTTTGTCATTTATATTATTCCAAAAACCTCATTTTTAACTCCTTGGTAGGTATCATACACACTTCTCTTTTTCCAAACCATTTATATCTGTTTTTGGCAATAAATGCATATACACCATCACGGATAAATCTAGGAATAATAATAAAACCATAGCTTAATTTCCAGCCAATACCTAAGTGCTTAAAAATCTTTAAAATAGCAGTAGATTTTTGATAAACTTTTTCGTTTTCAATCAAAATAATCGAATCAAAATCAGAATTATTTAATTGAAACTGTAACAAAATACTTTGACCAGCGTCAGATTGTAATGAGGCGTAAAGAAAACGTTGTTTACTATCTCTTTTAATGATAAATTGTACAGAGTTATTGCATAAGTTGCAAACTCCATCAAACAAAATAATTGATTTATTTTCTAAATTTATCATATAGCAAAGTTACAAAATAGTAATTGATTCGTCTTTTAACATAATATTAGGAATACCAAAGAATGTCAATTTGTAATTTCGAAATAAATAATTAACCAAATGATCAAAATTAAAAACTTACATAAATCTTATCCAATGGGTAAAGATTCACTTCATGTATTAAAAGGATTAGATTTACATATTAAAGAAGGAGAATTTGTATCAATTATGGGTTCTTCAGGCTCAGGAAAGTCTACACTATTAAACATTGTAGGTTTATTAGATATACATGATGAAGGAACTTATCATTTAAATGGACAATTAATTGAAAATCTAAATGAAAAGAAAGCAGCAGTTTTACGAAATAAATTTTTAGGTTTTGTTTTCCAGTCATTCAATTTAATTACTTATAAAACAGCACTAGAAAATGTTGCATTGCCTCTATATTATAAAGGAATAGGTAGAAAAGAACGCCAAGAAATTGCGATGGAATATTTAGATAAGGTAGAGCTTAAAGATTGGGCAAGTCATTTACCTAGTGAACTTTCTGGTGGACAAAAACAGCGTGTTGCTATTGCAAGAGCATTGGTTACACAACCAAAAGTGGTTTTAGCAGATGAACCTACAGGAGCATTAGATTCAACTACTTCGAGTTCAGTAATGGAATTGTTAAAAGAAATTAATCGTGAAGGTATGACGGTATTTGTAATAACTCACGAAGAAGAAATTGCCGCCGAAACCGACAGGATTGTTCGTCTTAAAGATGGTATTATTATAAGTGATGAGAAAGTTAAAAAAACTGTAAAAGCTTAATTATGTTTGATATAGATCGCTGGAGGGAAATATTTCAAACAATTCGTAAAAATAAATTACGTACTGCCTTATCTGGATTTACGATTGCATTTGCGATTTTACTTTTTACACTATTATTTGGTATTGGTAATGGTCTACAAAATACATTTAAAAATGAATTTGCCAAAGACTCCATGCTTTCAATTTACATTTGGACAGGTAGAACAACAAAACCCTTTAAAGGTTTACAAAGCGGAAGGGAAATTCAATTTAAAAATGATGATTATAAATTTCTAGTAGATAAGTTTGGTGATAGAATGCAAACGATAAGCCCAAGAATTCAAAGACAAGGAATTCAAGCAATTTATAAAGGAGAACAAAATAATTATACATTTAGGGCAGTATATCCAAATTATTTAACCCTAGAGTCTGCAGAAATTGAAAGTGGAAGGTTTTTGAATATGTTAGATCTACAGAAAAATTCTAAAGTAATTGCCATTGGTAGATTGGTTGAAAAAGATTTATTTGGACAATTAAGTGCCATAGGAAAAGAAATTAATCTAGGTGGAATTTCTTATAGAGTTATCGGTACTTTTTCAGACCCTGGAGGTGATGGAGATGAAAGGTTTATCTACGGTCCGTTTACTACAGTACAAAAATTATATGGTAATACAGATGAATTAGGAGAATTTGGAATGACATATGACCCTAAGCTAAGTGTTGATCAGGCAATTATGTTTGGTAATCAAATGAATAAAGCCTTAAAAGAAAAGCATAGCGTTGACCCAAG
>CAZHYX010000336.1:0-3331 GCA_964536675.1 uncultured Flavobacteriaceae bacterium | reverse complement strand
TTTCCTCAAAAAAAATTAAAAGTTGCTATCGCCTATGATTGCAGACATAATAGTCAATCATTTGCTAAGCTGGTAGCTGATGTATTAACAGCTAATGAAATTGAAGTCTTTTTATTTGAAGATTTACGACCTACTCCAGAGTTATCTTTTTCAGTACGTCAATTAGACTGTGATGCCGGCATTGTATTGACCGCTTCTCATAATCCACCAGAATATAATGGTTATAAAGTGTATTGGAATGATGGCGGGCAAATAGTTCCACCTCATGACAGTAGAATTATTACAGAAGTAAATGCTGTTGATTTTGCAGAAATAAAATTTACTGAAAATGCTAATCTATTAACTTATATTGGTGCTAGTATTGACAAGGTATTTATAGAATCATGTGTAGAGAATGGTAGTTTTAACACACCTAATAAAGAGAATTTAAAAATTGTATTTACTTCTTTACATGGTACTTCTATTATGTCAATTCCTCAAACTTTGAAAAAAGCTGGATATACAGATGTTCACATTGTTGAAGAACAACGTGTGCCAAATGGTGATTTTCCAACAGTAAAATCTCCAAACCCTGAGGAACCGGCAGCATTAAAAATGGCTACAGATTTAGCTGAAAAAATTGGAGCTGATATTGTAATTGGTACAGATCCTGATTCTGACAGATTGGGTATTGCAGTTCGAGATTTAGATAATAAAATAAAGCTCTTAAACGGAAACCAAACCATGAGTGCCATGACCAATTATTTGATAAAACAATGGCATCAAAGCGGTAAACTCAACGGAAATCAATTTATAGGTTCTACTATTGTTTCAACCAACTTAGTAAATGATATTGCCAAAAGCTATAATGTAGAAACTAAAGTTGGCTTGACAGGTTTTAAATGGATTGCCAAGATGATCCGTGATTTTGAGCAGTTAGATTTTATTGGTGGTGGTGAAGAAAGTTTCGGTTATATGGTCGGTGATTTTATTCGTGATAAAGATGCTGTTACGG
Organism: uncultured Flavobacteriaceae bacterium; assembly: GCA_964536675.1. Lineage (GTDB taxonomy): Bacteria > Bacteroidota > Bacteroidia > Flavobacteriales > Flavobacteriaceae > Aureibaculum. The sequence continues at coordinate 2,337 of CAZHYX010000336.1, read as the reverse complement.
CTACTTTATTAGCTTGCGAAATTGCTTTAGATGCCAAAAATAATAATTCAACTTTTTACAAAGAACTACTAAACCTATATATCAAACATAGTTTTTATAAAGAACATCTTATTTCTATAGTAAAAAAAGGAGTTGATGGTGCACAACAAATCAAACAAATGATGATTGATTTAAGAAATAATCCTGTTAAAATAATTGATGATTCACCTGTTGAATATTTGTATGATTATCAATCATCAATCTGCCAAAACTTGCTAACAGGTGAAAAAACTGACATAGACATACCAAAATCTAATGTTTTGATCTATCAAACTGTTGATGGTACCAAAGTTGCCGCAAGACCAAGTGGAACAGAACCAAAAATAAAATTCTATTTTAGCGTAAAACTTCCGTTAGAAAAAATGGAAGAAGTTATTGTTGTTGAAAGATTATTAGATCAAAAAATTGAACGAATAATTACCGAGCTTAAATTGAGTTAATGGAGTATTTTAAAAAAATATTACGATTTGCGTTGCCTTATAAAAGGTATGCCTATTTAAATATCTTTTTTAACATTTTGTATGCACTTTTTTCTGCCTTATCATTTATGGCATTGATACCCATGTTAGATGTTTTGTTTATAAAAGACACCATAAAAGTTACTGAAAAACCCATATACAAAGGAATTACCGAAATTAGTAGTTATGGTAAAGATTATCTTAATTATTATATTACATCAGTTGCAGGAGATGACAGTCAAAAGGCATTACTAATTGTAATAGGTTTAGTGATATTTTTATTTTTGTTTAAAAACATCTTCAATTATTTAGCAATGTTTTTTATCACATTTTTACGTAATGGAGTTTTAAAAGATATAAGAAATGAATTGTATGATAAAACAGTACAGTTACCTCTCTCCTATTTTTCTGAAAAAAGAAAAGGAGATATTATGGCTAGAATTGGTACCGATGTATTAGAAATTCAACATTCCTTTTTATCTGTGTTAGAATTGCTCTTTAGAGAACCATTAACCATCATTTTTACCATTATTTTTATGCTGATGATTAGTGTAAAACTCACTTTATTTGTATTTATTTTTATTCCCATTTCTGGATTTATAATTTCATTGATTGGTAAAAGTTTAAAAAAGAGATCGGATAGAGTTCAAAAAGAACAAGGTTATTTTTTATCACTACTTGAAGAAACACTTGGCGGTTTACGTATCATAAAAGGGTTTAATGCTGAGAGCAAATTCAATCAGAACTTTCAAGAGTCAACAACACGATTTAATAAATTTTCAAACAGTTTATTAAACCGAACCAATTTGGCAAAACCAACCAGTGAATTTTTAGGTATTGCTGTAATAGCTGTCCTTTTATGGTATGGAGGTTCAATGGTGCTGAGCGAAGGTACTCTTGACGGGAGCTCATTTATAGCTTATATGGGCTTAGCATACAATATTTTAACTCCTGCAAAAGCTATTTCTAAAGCTAGCTATAGCATTAAACAAGGTAATGCTGCAGCAGAAAGAGTACTTGAAATTATCGAAACTGAAAATCCGTTAAAAGATAAAGACGATGCAATAATAAAACATAGCTTTGAAAGTGAAATAACATTTGATAATATCTCATTCAAATATGAAGACACTTATATATTAAAAGATTTTTCACTAACAATTCCTAAAGGAAAAACTGTAGCTTTAGTAGGACAATCAGGTAGCGGAAAATCAACCTTAGCCGTTTTTATGATGTCAATAACGGAAAAATACTCATTGACGGAATTGATATTCGTGATCTTACAAAAAAATCATTACGCAATCAATTAGGTATTGTTACACAAGACGCTATTCTTTTTAACGATTCAGTTAAAAACAATGTCTTATTAGGTAGAGAGCAAGCTACAGATGAAGAAGTAATAGAAGCACTAAAAATTGCCAACGCTTATGAATTTGTAAAAGACTTACCTAAAGGAATAGAAACCAATATTGGTGACGGTGGTAACAAATTATCTGGCGGACAAAAACAACGTTTGAGTATAGCAAGAGCGGTATTAAAAAACCCACCAGTAATGATCTTAGACGAAGCAACTTCTGCGTTGGATACTGAATCGGAACAATTAGTGCAAATAGCTCTTGAAAATATGATGAAGAACAGAACTTCAATAGTTATTGCGCATCGTTTGTCAACTATTCAAAAAGCTGACACTATAGTGGTTATGCAAAAAGGAAAGATAGTTGAACAAGGTAAGCATGATGAATTATTAACAAAAAAAGGTATCTATTTTAAGTTGGTGACTATGCAATCTTTAAATTAAAATAATAAAGTTGTCTTTGCGAAGATTTGCCCTAGCAAATCTGTG